>NZ_JBXBAV010000083.1:0-18430 GCF_056783245.1 Flavobacterium sp. TC780
TTACGTATTGCTAAGGTTAATACATGCTCCTGTTGTTAGGGAGGCGTACAAAGTAATGTAATCTTCTTCCTCTTGAAATTAAAAATGAAATTAAGATAACTATTTATGGAGATGGGCCATATAAAAATCAATTAATCCAGTTAATTCAAAAAATATTCTTTAGAAAAAAGTTTTGTCTTTAAAGGAAACCAAGCAAATCTAAATGAAATTTTTTCTCAATATGATTATATGTTGCAGCCCACTCATATGGAATGTTTTAGTTTATCTATTTTAGAAAGCCTTGCAGCAAATGTTCCTGTAATTACAACTAATGTAGGAGGGAATACTGAAGTCATCATTTCAGGAGAAAATGGATATATTTTTCAAGCAAAAAATACACAAGCTCTAGCTGTAATCCTTGAAGATGTTTTTTTAAGGTGACAAAAAGATATCTGTTAATACAAGGGAATTAATTGCCAATTCCTTTTCTTTGCCGAAAATGGTAGAAAATCATTTTAGACTACTTACGTAGTAAATAAATTAAATTTAAAATTTCATAAATACATAAATGTTTTTTAATTCCTTAGCATTTGCTGTTTTCTTACCAATCGTTTTTTTCTATATTGGTTTGTTTTTAATAAAACAAAAAGTACTCAAAATGCTTTATTGATTATTGCGAGCTACTATTTTTATTCTTGTTGGGATTGGAGATTCCTTTTTTTATTGGTTTTTTCTCACATTTCCGGATTATTATACGGGAATTCAAATCGAAAAAGGAAAAACTGAAAGAAGTCGGAAATTTTGGTTTTGGCTTAGTATTATAGTCAATTTAGGATTCTTAGGAGTTTTTAAATATTATAACTTCTTTTCAGCTTCTTTTGCAGAACTATTAAACACAGTTGGAATTCAGGCAAGTCCAATTTTATTGGATGTAATTCTTCCTGTCGGAATTTCATTCTACACTTTTCATGGATTATCATATGTAATTGATATTTATTATAAAAGAATAAAAGCCGAATACAACTTTGTAGATTATTCATTGTTTGTAAGTTACTTTCCACTTTTGGTTGCAGGACCAATCGAAAGAGCAACACATCTATTGCCGCAAGAAAAAGTAAAACGTGAGTTTAATTTTGAAATGGCGAAAGAGGTATTTACCAAATTATTTGGGGTTTGGTTAAAAAAGTTGTCATTGCAGATACTTGTGAGACTTATGCTAATGCCATTTTTGACAATTATACTTCGATGAATTCTTTCTCTCTTATTTTGGGAGCAATTTATTTTGCATTCCAAATTTATGGAGACTTTTCAGGATATTCAGATATTGCATTAGGGGTTTCAAAATTGTTTGGATTAGATTTATTACGAAATTTTAATTACCCGTATTTCTCACGAGACATAGCCGAGTTTTGGCGTCGTTGGCATATTTCGCTTTCGTCTTGGTTCCGTGATTATCTCTATATTCCTCTAGGCGGGAGTAAAGGAGGTATTTGGATGAAAATCAGGAATACGTTTATCATTTTTGTTGTTAGTGGGTTTTGGCATGGAGCTAATTGGACATACGTAGCTTGGGGATTTATTAATGCTGTTTATTTTCTGCCATTACTTTTATCAAATAGTAATAGGAATAATATAGATGCGATTCAGTTAAAATACAATTTTGATTCAGTAAAAGTTATAATGAATATTTTATATACTTTTTCGTTGACTTCTTGTATTGCTTGGGTGTTTTTTAGATCAAAAACAATAACAGATGCAGTTTTGTATTTAAAGAGTATCATTACTAACAAAGACTTTAGTTTTCAATTTTTTATCGAATGAGCGATATAATTATGAATTGATACTTATGATTGGTCTATTCGTTTTAATAGAATGGAATAACCGCAATAAAATAGAACCACTTTCAGGAAAAAGAAGCATGTTGAAATTAACTTTGGCAATAGCTACTATTATGGTTTTTGGAACTTTCTCGGATTATAAAGAATTTATATATTTTCAATTTTAATGAAGAAGTTTTTAGTTTATACAGTTAAGATCCTAATCATAATTATTTTGATTGCGGGAGTTTTAGACTTGACTTTTACCTATGTTTTCATGCAATCTAAGAAATAGGGGTAAGATAGAAACAGTATTGACTCCAAAGCTCAGAAGTATGATGTTATAATATTAGGGTCTTCAAGGGCTAATAATCATTTTGTTTCACAGCTATTTGAAGATAAAGGATTAAAAACCTTTAATTATGGGATGAGTGGAGGACATTTATTTGAGACTTCATTGCTACTGAAATTAATGATTGAAAGAAAATATACAATTAAAAACATAATTCTTGAAGCAGATCTGAATCTTTCGTAATAACCAGGAATCAGAAGGAGTTTCGACAAAGTTTGACCATATATTCATAATTCAGAAGTCATAAAAAAACATTTTTCTGATGAAGAAAATTTTAATGAATTATATTATATCCCTTTTTATAGATATGTGAAATATGATTCTGAAATTGGATTTAGAGAAGTTTATAAAACACTAATAGGCGAAAAAACCAATGCTTTAGACTATTTAGGATATTATCCGTTGGTAAAACATAAAAACGGAAACATGAAAAATAATATTGTCAATTTAAATCCTTTACCACATAATAAGTATTACGAAGAAATAAAGTTTATGTAAGACTAATAATATCAATTTGATTACAGTAATGACCCCAACGTGTGAAAATGTAGTGGGAACTAATTACTTTGATAAGGTGAAAAAAGCATATCCAGAAATTTATAATTATGAAAATGTAGTAAAGGAGGATAAATATTTCTCATCTTGCGGGCATATGAACGATACTGGGCAAGAATGTTTACAGCCAGAATATTAAAAGATTTAATTAATAAATAAAAATGAAAATAGCATTTTTGACTCCAGAATACCCACATCCTAAAACAGGTAATTCTGGGGGTATAGGTACCAGTATCAAAAATTTAGCAATTGGGCTTTTAAAACAAGGTGTTTCTGTTAGAGTCCTTGTCTATGGTCAAAAAGAAGATGTTACTTTTGATGATAATGGGATTTTTGTACAACAAATTAAAAATGTAAAACTAAAAGGATTGTCATGGTTCTTGACAAGAAAAAAATTAGAAAAGATAATAGATCAATTATTTTTAGATAAAGAAATTGATCTAGTGGAAGTACCAGACTGGACTGGTATTTCATCTTTTATCAAGCCTGATAATTGCCCGATTATTATACGATTACATGGTTCAGATACATATTTTTGTCATTTAGATAATCGTCCAGTAAAATGGATCAATAAGTTTCATGAAAAAAGGGCATTACAAAATGCAGATAGATTGTTGTCAGTGAGTCAGTTTACTGCAGATAAAACAAATGTGATTTTTGGTTTAAATAAAGAATTTACAATTATTCCCAATTCTATTGAGGCTAATTTATTTCAGACTAATAATGAAAATCCTCAGAAGGAGAAAACCATATTATATTTTGGGAGTTTAATTCGTAAGAAAGGACTTCTCGAATTATCATTGATTTTTAATAAAGTAATAGAAAATAATCCTAATGCTAGATTAATTTTAGTAGGTAAAGATGTTTCAGATATTATTTCAGGAAATTCTTCAACTTGGAAAATGATGCAAGAGTTGTTTACTGACAAAGCAATTAGAAATGTTGAGTACATCGGGAGTGTTTCTTATAATGAAATAAAAGAGAAAATTGAAGAAGCAATTGTGTGTGTGTTTCCTTCTTTTGCAGAGGCGTTTCCTGTATCTTGGTTAGAAGCCATGGCTATGGAAAAGCCTATTGTAGCATCAGATATTGGTTGGGCAAATGAAATGATTATTGATGGTGAAAGTGGTTTTTTAGTAAGTCCAAAAAATCATGAATTGTTTGCATCTCGAATAGTAAAACTTTTGGATGATTCCAGTCTAGGAAACGAAATGGGAAGAAATGCAAGAAATAGAGTTAAAGAGTTTTTTGACACAGATAAAGTAGCGAAAGATAATATTGAGTTTTATAAATCATTAATTTTTAAATCTTGATAGTAGTATATCATTTAGACAATAAGATTACAAGAATTATTTCGGAAAGAAATGAGACTTTATCTTTTAATGAAAACAATACTATTGCATCTAGTTTAATGGAGTTGGCTTTTCAATTTCCGCTTTCAAAAATAGTTTGGTGTAATGAAAATTACGAACAGTTTCTTAATTTGGAATTTATAGATAATTTGTTTCATCATAATAAAATGATGATGTCTTATAGCCCAAATGAAGATGGTTTTCTAGGTCGAAAAATTGGTTATGTTGATGAATCTCCTTTTATTAAAGTTAATAGAAAGGTAAGTTATCCAACTTGGCAAATGAGTAGTTCGGTAGGAGTGGTTGATGCGACCATACTATTAGAGATTAATAAAAAAATAAAAGCAGATTCTAATTTTGATTACTATTTAAATTCAATAGCTAAGGTATGTATGCCTTTAGGGTTATTGTGTTATTCAGAACCAAAATTGTTGCTAGAAACCGAAATTCGTTTGATTTCGAAATCTTCTAATCTGATTCTTTTTAGATTTGTAAAACAGCATTATAGAACACGATGGATATTTTTGCTATTTCTGAATTTAATGATTTACGAATTTAAATTTCCCCTTTTAGCTTTACTATGTAGCTTTACTTATAAGAATAGAAATGATAACAGCATTAATCTAGATTCGATTAAAGTTAGTTCTTCACTTAAGGTAATTAATTCAGGGACTATAGATGTTATTATTCCAACGATTGGAAGAAAAGAATATTTATTTAATGTTTTAAAAGATTTGTCCCAACAAACCCATTTGCCTAAAAATGTAATAATTGTAGAGCAGAATCCTTTAATAGGAAGTGTTTCAGAGTTAGACTATTTAACTTCAGAAGATTGGCCATTTGTTATTAAGCATACTTTTACACATCAAACAGGAGCTTGTAATGCAAGAAATGTTGCTCTTAATCAGGTAGAAAGTGAGTGGGTATTTTTTAATGATGATGATAATCGATTTGATAGAAGTTTAATAGAAAATGTATTTAAGAGTATCGAACAGTATGGAATTTTAGTTTTGTCAGCATCATATTTACAACCCAACGAGAAATTAATGAATAAAATAATTAGCCAATCTGGGAATTTTGGCTCAGGTAATAGTTTTTTAAAGTCAGAATTGTTAAAAGAAGTTAGCTTTAGTGAAAGTTTAGAATTTGGTTATGGAGAAGATACAGATTTTGGTTTGCAGTTGCGAAATAAAGGCGCAGATGTATTATATTTTCCTGAAATCTCAATAATACACCTTAAAGCTCCAATGGGAGGATTTAGGATAAAACCAACTTTTGTTTGGGATGGAGAATCGATACAGCCAAAACCTTCACCTACAATTATGGTTTTAAAACTCAATAATCACAATTTAGAGCAAATTAATGGTTTTAAAACTATCTTGTTCTTTAAATATTATAAAATTCAAAATGTCAATAATCCATTAAAATATTTTGTGAAATTTAATAAAGAATGGAAAAAAAGTTTGTATTGGGCTAACGAATTAATACGTAAGTCATGAATTTTGCATTAATTATTTGTACTTATATGCGAGCTGAATCATTGTTGACCTTGTTGCAATCGGTTCAGAGACAAACTTTGTATCCTGACGAAATTTTAATTATTGATGGATCTACAAATAATAAAACAGAGAATATTTTAAATGAAAATCTATTTATAAATTTAAAATATTTCTTAGCTGATGATAAAAATCGTGGGCTTACCAAACAAAGAAATTTTGGAATTAATAAAGTAAATGATGCTATTGAAATTGTTTGTTTTTTGGATGATGATACCGTTTTAGAATCAGATTATTTTGAAAATTTATTGGAGACCTATAAAAAACATCCTGAAGCTTTGGGAGTTGGGGGGTATATTATAAACGAAACAAAATGGAAAAAGTAAATAAGGATTATAAGGCTTCTATAAATGAGTTTTATTTTGACGGATGGAAACGTAAAGACGGAAGTCGTTTTGTTTTACGAAAAAAATTGCATCTGGATAGTGATTGTATTCCTGTTCTTTATCCTTTTCTGCATGGAAGAAGTGTAGGTTTTTTGCCGCCAAGCGATAAAATATATCAAGTAGAACAATTAATGGGAGGCGTTTCCTCTTTTAGAAAATCAGTTTTTGAGAAGCTTTCATTTTCTACTTATTTTGAGGGATATGGTTTGTATGAAGATGCTGATTTTACACTTAGGGTAGCAAAAACCGGAAAACTTTATTTAAACACTGCGGCTAAATTGGAACATTTTCATGCTAAATCCGGAAGACCTAATCAATATCGATATGGGAAAATGGTAGTTAGAAATGGTTGGTATGTGTGGCACGTGAAAAATCCAATACCAAGTTTTAAAGATTTTTTTAAATGGCACTCTATTACCATACTTTTGACATTAATTAGATTTAGTAATGTTATTACTTCTAATAATAAAAAAGAAGCTTTGACAGAGGGAATAGGTCGGATGATTGGATGGTGGAGTTTATTTTTTAATAAGCCCGTTTTGTCTGATTCTAATAATATTATTTAGAAATAAATTTATAGAAGCAATAATTTATGAAATTAGAGTTATCAATTTGGACACACCATTTAAATCAACTTATTTATGCTTATTTTTATTTTTGTAAAAAAGAAAAAATAAAAGTTAACATAGTCATAAATGAAAGTATAAAATATGGTGGAGCAATATTGTATATTGATGGGGAAAGTATTTTTTTTGATTATTCTGATGGACCAAAATTTATAGATTCAGCTGAGCTATATGATTATTATTTTAAAAGATCTCTTCGTGTAGAAAATCGGACTAAAAATATCTACCCTTTAAACTTTAATGTTCCAATGGCATATAAAAGCCATTTATTATTAATGAATCTAAAATCAGATTTGTTATTTAATAAAAGTAATAGGACTGAAGTTATAAGAGCAATGGATAGATTTTCATTGTTTACAAATTCGTCACATGAGGTTTTAGATATAAAAAGATATCCTAAAGAAATACGTGATTATGGGGGGAATATAATTTTTCATACTAGATTATGGGATCCAGATAATCATAATGATGAAGATGAGAAAGAACGTAGAAGGAGTCAAAATGAATTTAGAATTAATGCTTGTCGCCTACTAAAAAAAACATTTAAAAATGCTTCAGTTGGTTTGTTTGCAGATAAATTGACTGGTGAGCTGGCTCCTGATTTATTGCTAGATTCTAAACATTCTAATAAAAATAATTATTTGAACATGTTAAATAATTATAATATTTGTATTGCTGACGATGGACTTAAAGATACTCCGGGTTGGAAAATTGGAGAGTATTTGTTGTTCGGGAAAGCAGTTATAACAACTCCACTTAATATTGATTTAGATAATTTTAATGAGCATATAAATTATGAAAAACTTTGTAATCGTAGTTCGTATTTAGAATTACCTGAAAAAATTGAATATTTGTTAGACGGAAAAAAATATTTAAAAATGGGTGAAGATAATTTGATGTGGAGCGAAATTTATTTACATCCCAAAAACTATATTCAAAGAATTTTGTCTATCACTAAAAAGGATATTTAGCATTGAAATTAATTAGGTTTGTTATTATAACTCATGTTACTCATAGTCAAAATAAAGATCAATATTTTGGTTATGCACCTTACGTACGTGAGATGAATATTTGGTTAAAATATGTGGATGAAGTAATTGTTGTAGGGCCATTTTTAAAACATGAACCAACTATAATTGATCTTGCATACAAACATGGCAAAATAGATTTTAGAAAAGTCTCCAATATTAATTTTACCAATTTTAAAAATAGTTTAATTTCATTTTTTAAATTACCAGTACTTTCTTGGCAAATATTTTTGGCAATGAAAGACGCAGAACATATTCATTTACGTTGCCCGGGAAACATTGGTTTATTAGGTTGCTTTATTCAAACATTCTTCCCAAATAAACAAAAAACAGCTAAATATGCAGGTAATTGGGACCCAATGAGTAAGCAACCATGGACATATAAATTACAAAAGTATATTTTGAACAACACTTTCTTAACCCGAAATATGCAAGTTTTGGTTTATGGAGAATGGGAAAATCAATCTAAAAATACTATACCTTTTTTTACTGCTACTTATTCTGAAACCGAAAAAGAAATTATTCACAAGCCAGATTTTAATGAATCTATAGCCTTTCTTTTTGTTGGTAGTTTAGTTGTTGGTAAAAATCCAATTTATGCTATAAAATTAGTTCAGAAATTAATAGAAAAAGGATATAAAGCAACTTTAGATTTATATGGAGAAGGAATTGAGCGGGGTATTTTAGAAGAGTATATTCAAAATAATCAACTCGGAGAGTATATTGTTTTGCAGGGAAATCAAAATCAGGAAACAGTAAAAAAAGCATATCAAAAAAAACATTTTGTAATCTTGCCTTCTAAAAGTGAAGGTTGGCCAAAAGCAGTTGCCGAAGGAATGTTTTGGGGGTGTATTCCGGTTGCCAGTAAAATTTCTTGCGTCCCTTTGATGCTAGATTATGGTAATAGAGGGATTATATTGGAAATGGACTTAGAGAAAGATGAAACTCAATTAAGCGAAATACTTAAAGATGAAAAAATCTTTTTTACTAAAAGTAAATTAGCTGCTGAATGGTCTCAAAATTATACTATAGATGTTTTTGAAACTGAAATTAAAATGCTTTTAGTAAAATGAGGATTGTACAAATTATAGATTCTTTAGAAGTAGGAGGGGCAGAACGCATGGCATTAAATTATGCTAATGCATTATCTGAAAAAATAGAATTTTCTGGTTTAATCGCTTCTCGGAAAGAAGGATTACTGTTAAGCCAAATAGATGAGAAAGTTTCGTATTTATTCTTGAATAAAAAGAAAATAATAGATTTTAAAGCCGTTTTTCTAATGCGTATGTATTTGAAAAACAACAAAGTAAATGTGATTCATGCACATAGTTCTTCTTTTTTTATAGCAGTTTTAGTAAAGTCGACTTTGCCAAAAATAAAAATAATTTGGCATGACCATTATGGTATTTCTCAGGATTTAAAGTCAAGAAAAAACGTAGCATTAAAATTTGGTTCTCTTTTTTTTAAAGGGAGCATAGCGGTAAATACAGCCTTGAAAGATTGGGCAGAATCTTATTTGTATTGTAAAAATGTTATTTATTTTCCAAATTTTGTTGATGAAATAACTAATTTAAATAAAGAGGTATCATTAAATGGGGAAG
Source organism: Flavobacterium sp. TC780 (assembly GCF_056783245.1). NCBI lineage: Bacteria > Pseudomonadati > Bacteroidota > Flavobacteriia > Flavobacteriales > Flavobacteriaceae > Flavobacterium > Flavobacterium sp. TC780. The sequence continues at coordinate 9,253 of NZ_JBXBAV010000083.1, forward strand.
AAGGAAAAAGAATTGTTTGCGTAGCAAATTTACGTCCACAAAAAAATCATGAATTATTAATTAAAGCAGCCAATATAATTAGAAATGAATACCCAGATTGGACTTTTCATTTATTTGGGAAAGATTTTTTAGATGATCATTCTAAAAAGCTTAAGAAGTTGGTTAGAGATTTAGAATTAGATAAAAATATTTTTTTTTACGGAGCAGTGAATAATGTTGCTTCAGTATTAGAACAATGTAATATAGCTGTATTGCCTTCTATCTCAGAAGGACTTCCGTTGGCAATCTTAGAATACGGATTGTATAAGTTACCAGTTGTGGCAACAAATGTTGGGGAAATTTCTACTATCATTATTTCAGAAAAAGAAGGGTTAATTATTGAATCAAATAATATAAATCAATTTTCACAATCTATTCAAAAATTAATTAGGAATGAAAAATCAAGAATCGAAATGGGATTGGAATTAAATAAAATTGTGAATTTGAATTACAGTCAAGAATCGATTGTAAGAGATTATATTTCATGGTTAAATTATTTGATTAATTTTATTCCTTCAAAACATATCTAATTAATGAAAAACAATCTATTATCTTATGGTAATATTCTTTTGATTCATGCTTTAATTGCTTTGGCAATTTTTGTGATGCCATTTTTATCTAAGATTTACGCACTTATTATTCCAATTTTCGGATTGCTTTTTGTTTTGAAAACAAAAAATAAAAATAATGAAGTGCTTTTGATTGCTGCATATTTGGTAGGAGTTGAGGTTTTCTTAAGAATGACGGGGGGGAATTTAAATAATGAGTATATTAAGTTAAGTGTCATTTTTTTTATGCTGTTGGGTATGATTTACAGCAGTTTTACAATTAGCTCCTTTGTATATTGGTTTTTCTTGATATTATTAATTCCTAGTATTTTGGTAACTGCTACTACAGATATTTTATCAGTAGATGTAAAAAAGGCTTTATTCTTTAATTTATCAGGGCCTTTCTGTTTAGCCTTTTGTGCAATATATACATTTAATAGAAAGATTAGTTTCTCAGAATTACAGAATATCGTTCTTGCAATGGGCTTGCCAATTGTATCAACTACTGCTTATTTGTTTTTGTATAATCCTAGTGTGCAAAGTGTGGTTACAGGTACTCAGTCTAACTTTGAGACTTCGGGAGGATTCGGGCCTAATCAAGTTTCTACGATATTAGGATTAGGAATGTTTGTCTTTTTTACTCAATTAATTCTCTTTTCGAAATCAAAAAAAATGTTGATTTTAAACGGAATATTACTTTTAGTTATCAGCTATCGAGCAATTGTAACCTTTTCGAGAGGAGGAGTAATTACTGGAGTGGCTATGATTGCTATATTGTTATTGTTGTTATATTTTCATTCAAGTAGTGAAGTAAAAGGAAAGCTAGCTATGGTATTTGTTATTACTGCTATTATGGGAATAGGAATTTGGACATATACTTCTGTGCAGACTTCTGGATTAATAGAAAAGCGTTATGCTAATCAAGATGCTACAGGGAGAGTGAAAAAAGATAGATTAGGAGGCAGAGAAGCTATTATTGAGGTTGAACTTAAAACCTTTTTTGATAATCCAATACTAGGAGTTGGGGCAGGGTTGGGAAAAGAGTATAGGAAAAAGGCTTTTGGAGTAGATGTGGCCTCTCATAATGAAATTACACGTATGATAAGTGAACATGGATTGCTCGGAATAGTAGGACTGCTAATACTTTTTATAATGCCTTTTGTATTGTATTATATTAATCGAAGTAATTTGTATTTTCTATCATTTTATGTTTTTTGGATTTTAACAATTAATCATGCTGCAATGCGAATTGCCGCACCCGCATTTGTATATGCATTAACTTTGATTAGTGTAATTAAGAATAAAGCGGATAATCATATAAAAACAAATACTATTCCTGATTAATAACCACTAACTATTAATTTTATAATACATTTGTTCTAGTAATTTTGAATTTCCCCAAATTTAATAATACAACTTAACTGATACAATTTAAATGCCCCAAAATAATAAAATCCATTTTGAAATATCAGAACGAAAAGTCATTCTTCGATTTTTTGATTCTTTTTTTGTTTTGGGTGCTTTGCATCTTTTAAGTCAGGTATTTGATTATCATTACTTTAATGTTTTAAATGCTAATTATCGTGGAGCAATTGTATTAGTAATATATCTCAATATTTTTGGATCCATTTTTGAAATGTACAACTTACAAGTAGCTAGTAATCAATTTCAAATTCTCAAAAGTACTGTTATTACTGTTTCGACTACAGTTCTGGTTTATTTATTAACTCCAGTTTTATCTCCGGAATTACCTAAACAGAGGATTTCGATAGTTATCTTTTATTTTGCTATACTTTTTGTTATTTTATTTTGGCGTTTCTTTTATGTTTATTTCCTTGCCTCACATCGTTTCTTTCAGAATGTAGTTTTAATATGTGATCAAGATCAATTAGAAGAGTTAGTTTTGGGATTAGAGAATGTTGATCCAAACTATAAAATCATTGGATTTGTAAATTTAGATTCTTTAAATAAGAACCCGATTGAATATCAGTATGTAAAAGAAGTCAAAAAAGAAGAGCTTGAAGAATTTGTTTCTCGAAAAAGGAGTTTCTGAAATTGTTATAGCATCGCAAAAGACAGACGGGATTACTGCTGATTTATATCAGCAACTATTACATTTACTGGAGTCGGGTAAAATAATCAGGGAATATACCCAAGTTTACGAAAGTAAGACGCAACGTATTCCTGTGCAGTATATAGCAAGAGATTTTTATCGTTTTTTTCCTTTTAGTCGCAGCAATAACAATAAGTTATATCTAGTGATTGTGCGTTTTTTTGAGTTTGTTTTTTCTTTGTTTGGTCTTTTGACGGGGTTGCTTTTAATACCGTTTATTTTTATAGGAAACTGTATAGGTAACAGAGGGAAACTTTTTTATACCCAAGAAAGGATAGGAAAAGACGGAGCGGTTTTCAAAATATATAAATTTCGAACAATGGTAAAGAATTCGGAACCAAAAGGTGTCGCTTTTGCAGCTACAAATGATGCTCGTGTGACCCCTTTTGGGAAAATGATGCGTAAATCTAGAATAGATGAGCTACCTCAGTTTATCAACGTTATAAAAGGGGATATGGCAGTTATAGGACCGCGACCAGAACGCCCTTTTTTTGTAAAAGAGATTGCTCAGGTTATGCCATTTTATGAAACAAGACATATTATAAAACCAGGCTTAACAGGATGGGCACAGGTAAATTATTCCTATGGAGAATCAATAGAGGAAAGCTTAATAAAACTACAATATGATTTGTATTATATTAAACACAGAAGTATCTTTCTTGATATGAGTATCACTTTTAAAACTATTACGACAGTTTTATTTTATAGAGGACAATAAATAATTATATGATAATAGGAATTGGTTTCTTATTCTTGATCGCTATGCGTACTAGAACAACTCCACTAGTTATAATCAAAGGTAAAACGATTAAGAATGAAGCCTTATTAATCATAAATAATCCGTAAGTGATTAGCGAAATTATATGAATTAGTGAGAAACGATAAGTCCATTTTTTATTTTTCATGAGATTAAGAATCAAAAGAATTAATAAGAAAGGGCTAAATAATAGGATGTTGTAATTGTATTCTAATTCTTTGTGCAAGGAATAAAAACCAACAAAGACAAAAAAGAGTCCCAATAATCCCATTATTAAAAGATAAATTTTATCAACACTTCTTTTATTTATGAAGATGATAAATGCTAATACAATAATGTAAGTATACCAATTATTCCACCAAGAATGATTTGGTTCTTTATCAAAAGATAGAATAGTTTTGTTCTGTTTAACTAAAGAGTGATTTTGAAAAGTTGTTTTGTTTAAGCTGTTTTTTAGTTCAAAAGGTAAAAATATTTTTGTCCCAAGCTCATCTACTTTTTTTCCAAAAATGATACTGATACCAAGTTTTTCATAAAAATGTCCATCAAAATAAGGGTAAAGAATCGTTCGGTAAGTTTTATCGGTATCTCCTTTTTTTGTAATTATGGTACCGTTTAATGATTTGTTAAGAATATCAACCACCATGGAAGTACAGTTCTTGTCGATAAACTTGTATGTATAATACCTGTCTTCAGATAGTAATGTCGCATTTAAATTATCAAATAATTTTTGCTTTAAATTATCAGAAATATTTAATTCCTGTTCATAGACACTACGTTTTGTGTGGTTGTATTCATTAATAAAATCGAGATAGGAATTTGCGGTAGCATAATATTGTAAGTCACCTTTTGTGAATTTAGCAACAAAGTTTGGCGTTCTGAAATCGAAAGTACCATAATTATATACTACATCAAGAGCATTAATAGAATCCTTTATTCTAATAGCTGTGTGGCCAAAAAGAGAGTAGGGTTCATTACCGGTCCCGCAAGTCAAAACGCTAGCTTTAGAATCTTTAGATAATAAAATACTTTGTCCAAAACTATTGTTGATAAACGCAAAAAATAATAATAACAAGAATGCTTTTTTTGATGAATACGTTTTCATAAATATTTTTTTTAATGAATTATCAATACCCTTTTGATATATTTTATTTCCTAAATACGCCTAAATCTACTTTAAGCGAAAATATGTTAGAATATAAGGCAACACTTTGATTTCCTAAATCTGTTAAAGCATAATCAATTTGAATGCCTTTATATTTAAAACCAAGACCAATATTAGGTTGGAAACCTACTTTTTCAGAATTATCTAATTGTGTTACGTTTTGAAAATTTCCAACTCCAGCTCTCAAAAAAACAAGGTTAGTGTAACCAAATTCCAAACCTAATGCAGGATCAATACTTACAAAGTTACTAGAAATTATGTCTTTTGTTCTCTCAAAACGCATATTCATATTTGTAGCAACCAAAATACTATAATCGTATCTGATTATAAACTTCTTTGCTACGCCTAATTGTGCTTTAGGTAATGTAATTTCGGTGCTTTCAGGTAAGTCCTGATTTTCTCCCGGAATAGCATTAGAAATTTTTTTGTATTCTTTCTCGTCAATATTCCAAACATTATAAGTCGTTGTGATATCACGCAACATTAAACCAAAATGCCAGTCATTTTTTTCAAATTGTACTCCTAAATCAAATCCGAAACCCCATGAGTTGGCAAATTTCCCGATAATACGTCGTATAACTTTAGCATTTACTCCATATTGAAATCCAGGAACAGGTAATTTTCTTGCGTATGAAAAGGTAAAACCATAATCGGCAGTCGAAAAAAGACTAATTCGATTGTAGTCAATATTTCCTTGACTGTCTATCAGTTCAGTAGTGTTCAAAATATCATCTACACCAAAACGGATTAATGAAATTCCCCAAGCACTTCGGTCATCTATTGGACTAGCGTACCCAATATAATCATATTGTGCGATATTGGCAAAATAATTAGCATGCATCAAAGCAACTTGGTGGTCCTCGAGATTGGCAAGTCCGGCAGGATTCCAATAAACCGAATTTACATCATTAGTAGATGCAACAACTGCACTCGACATGGCAAGTGCTGCGGCATCGACACCAATGTTCATAAACTCATTAGAGTATTTCCGAACCGTTTGGCTGTAATTGGCTGTGTAAACACAAAGCAGTAAAAACAATAAAATTTTCCTCAAGAGCTAATTTTTATAAACCGAAGTCTGTTTAATTTTTATCAAAAATATAATTTTTTACCGAGCTTATTTATTCCTTCGGGTAAATAATGCTAAAGTCTCACTTTTGTTTAAAAAACTCTAATAAAAACGTACATCTCATTCAGTTATTATAGTAAATTTGTCGTTTATCATACTTAAAATATATTTGCAATGAATATTAAAAAACACGTTCCTAACGCTATTACATTAATTAATCTTTTCTGTGGCTGTATAGCAGTTGTTTTTGTTTCTAAATTAGATTATGAAATGGCTTTCTATTTTGTTTGTTTAGGAATATTTTTTGATTTTTTTGATGGCTTTTTTGCTAGATTATTTAAAGTGTCCAGCCCATTAGGGTTGCAATTGGATTCATTGGCTGATATGGTGACAAGTGGAGTAGTACCAGGTTACGTTATGTATAGTCTGTTTGTTAGTAGTTCAAATGCACACAATATTATAGGTGCTGAGTTTACTCCGTTCTTAGGGTTCATTGTAACTCTAGGTTCTTGTTATCGTTTAGCAAATTTTAATATCGATACGCGTCAGACAGACTCCTTTATTGGTTTGCCAACTCCAGCAAATGCATTATTTATCTTGAGTTTACCTTTAGTTCTGAAATATTCAGATTCATTGATGATTCTTGAGATTTTAACAAACCAATGGATTTTATTAGCGATAGCATTGTTCAGTGCTTATATATTGAATGCGGAAATTCCTTTGTTTTCTTTAAAGTTTAAAAAATTCAATTTAAAAGATAATGTTCTGCAAGTAGGCTTTTTATCATTGTCTGTTTTGTTGTTAGTTTTCTTTAAATATCTAGGGATTCCATTGGTAATTATTACTTACATCATGTTGTCTGTTATAAACAATAAGTTTCTGAAAAAGTAGTTTTTTTATTGAATGAAAAGAAAAGTCACCAAAAGAAAGCAGACTTCAAATCGGAAATCTAAACCAACGAGCTCTATAGGTAAGGTTTTTAGATTTCTTGTAATTTCAATTATAATTGGTCTTTTTCTAGGAGCTATTTATCATTATCGTAATGGTTTAGCGTATTACTTCAGTTTTAAAACAGATAAAGTTCTCGAAAAAGAAATCGAAGATAAGCGTCTTTCTGATGTTAGGAATTTTCAGGTTCTAGCAAATCATAAAGGCAAATCTATCGGATTGGATGTGTCTGAATATCAAGGAAAAATTAGTTGGTCTTATGTCGATACATTAGAGCAAAAGTATCCTATAGATTTTGTATTTATTAGAGCAACAGTTGGGAAAGATAGAAAAGATTTTCAGTTTAAACGCAACTGGATAGGAGCTAAAGAAAATAAAATGATTCGTGGAGCATATCATTATTATCGCCCAAATGAAAATTCGATTGAGCAAGCTGATCTCTTTATTAAAACGGTAATTTTAGAAAAAGGCGATTTACCTCCAGTTTTGGATATTGAAAGATTACCTAAAAATCAATCATTAGATAGTTTGAAAAAAGGGCTAAAAAGATGGTTGAATAAAGTAGAGGTACACTATAAAGTGCGGCCAATAATTTACACAGGAGAAAGGTATTATGATGATTTCTTGAAAGAAGAATTTAGTGATTATCTTTTTTGGATAGCCAATTATAATTTTTATCGAGAAAAAATGGAAGAAGATTGGCTGTTTTGGCAATTTACAGAAAAAGCAACGGTACCAGGAATAAAACATACTGTTGATGTGAATATCTACAATGGCGATTTACAGCAATTACAGTTTATAACAGTTGATTAAGTAATTAGTCTAAAGTTAACCTCAATAAAAAATCGCAGTATTCGAGCTTTTTAGAACTGAATACTGCGATTGAATATTTGATATTAAAAACGGAATACTTTTTTAAAATTCCAATTTCTTCTTACGAAGTTCGAAATTTTGACCTAAATATACACGACGTACCATTTCGTCTTCTACTAATTCTTCAGGTACACCTGCTTTTAGGATCCCTCCCTCAAACATTAAATACGTTTTATCAGTAATGGCAAGAGTTTCTTGTACGTTATGGTCGGTAATTAGGATTCCGATATTTTTATTTTTTAATTGCGCTACAATTCGCTGGATGTCCTCTACGGCAACAGGGTCAACTCCTGCAAAAGGCTCATCTAGTAAGATAAATTTAGGATCAGTAGCAAGAGCTCGTGCGATTTCGGTACGTCGGCGCTCACCTCCTGAAAGTATTCCTCGGTTAGTACGAATGTGTTCTAAGCTAAATTCTTCAATTAGGCTTTCCATTTTAGCTTCTTGTTCTGCTTTAGACAAACTAGTTAATTGTAGTACGCTTAAGATATTATCTTCGATGCTTAATTTTCTAAAAACAGATGCTTGAGCCAAATAACCAATTCCGTGTTGTGCTCTTTTGTACATAGGAAAATCGGTAATATTTAAGTCATCAAGATAAATATTTCCCGAATTTGGTTTTACCAATCCTACAATCATATAAAAAGAAGTAGTTTTACCAGCACCATTTGGTCCTAAAAGACCAACTATTTCTCCTTGGTTTACCTCAACAGAAATACCTTTTACTACACTACGGCCTTTGTAGGTTTTGATTAAATTATCGGCTCTTAGCTTCATTTTTAATTAGATAATGTGAAAATTTGAAAATGAGATAATTAAAAAATTAACCCAATTCAATTTATAAATAGTTTAGAAAGGACAAATTAAAAGTAAAATAATCAATCAATTAAGTAAATTAACATTTTGAGTTAAAATTATCTAATTGATTAATTGTCAAATTTCCTAATTAGCCGTTTCTTCTAATGCTTCCCAAAATTCGTATGCTCTTCGCAAATGAGGCACTACGATTGTGCCGCCAACTAAGGTTGCGATTCCCATAGCTTCCATCATTTCTTCTTTGGTAACACCTTCTTTAAAGCTGGTTTCAAGATGGTATTTTACACAATCGTCACAACGTAAAACGGCTGATGCAACTAAACCTAGAAGTTCTTTTGTTTTAACATCAAGCGCGCCAGCTACATAGGCATTGGTGTCCAAATTGAAAATTCGCTTTACAATTTTGTTGTTATCGGCTAATAATTTTTCGTTCATTTTAGAACGATAGTCGTTAAATTCTTGAATGATATCAGACATTTAATTCTTTGTTTTGGTTTTTGTATACAAGTACTGAAATAAAGATACTCAATTCATATATTAGTAACATTGGTACTGCTACGATTGTCTGGCTCACAACATCTGGTGGGGTAACAATAGCGGCTACGATTAGAATTATAATTACAGCATATTTCCAGCATTTTTTAAAAAACGAGGAGTAACTAGTCCTAATTTGGTAAGAAAATAAATAACAATTGGTAGTTCAAAGAATAGTCCACCAGCCAGAATACTTGTTTTTACCATTCCCATATATGATTCTAATGTAAATTGATTTTTCACAATATCACTTACCGTAAAAGTTGCTACGAAGTAGGTGCTGCTCCTCCTAACAACAGGAGCATGTATTAACCTT
>NZ_JBXBAV010000084.1:0-28410 GCF_056783245.1 Flavobacterium sp. TC780
TATGTATTGCTAAGGTTAATACATGCTCCTGTTGTTAGGGAGGCAGCACCTACTTCTATTGAGCCTTGCGAAAAACTTTCGAAAACAGTTTGTAGTTTGTCTTCTGGGATTCCTATTCCAGTATCAACTATTTCAAAATAAACAGTTGCTTCTTCATCTTTTAATGAATGTAGTTTTACAATTACATTCACACGCCCATTTTCAGTAAATTTTAAAGCATTATTAATCAGGTTCATTATTATTTGTGACAATTTGGTTGGATCTCCAATTAAATTGTTGGGAATACTTTCGTCAATGTCTAGATTAAAGTAATTTCTATTGGCTGTAGCCAATTCTTTTAAAGAGCTTTGTATGTTTATTAGTAATTCTTTTAGATTAAAACTTATAGATTCTATTTCAAGTTTATTAGAGTCAATTTTATTAATTTCAAGGATTTCATTCGATGAATGTAGTTAAATAATTTCCTGAAAATTTTAATGATTCTAGGTATTTTTTTTGGGATTTTTTAGGGTTATCTTCTATTAGTAAATGAGTGATTCCGTTAATTGCATTAAGAGGAGTTCGTAGTTCATGACTAACAGTCGATAAAAATTCAGATTCGCTTTCGAAGCTTTTTCGGCTTTGTTCTTTGCAACGATCAATTCATTGTTTTTTTCTCTTAAAAGAATGTTGTTCTGATTTCGAATAATGTTGTTTTTATAAAGCGATAAACTTAAAAGCGATAAAATAGAGATTAATGCAATAGCAAGAATGCTTATTAGTTTAGAATATTTGTATGTTTTCTTATCTTCAAGATCTTTTTTTTCTTTTTGAAGTGCATTGTTTATAACCTCTTTATCTTTAAATTTTTTAAAATCATCAAAATCTAGTTTTGAGTTTTTTAATTTGTAAATATAGTTTTTTAATTGATAATGCTCATCTAGATAAGCATAAGCTCTATCATAGTCTTGATGTGTTTTGTAAAATTGACTAAGTGCTAATAAAATAATTGATTTTTGGTTAAGGTCATTGCTTTTTGAAGTAAGCTCTAGTGCTTTATCAAGATAATATATGGCAGTTTTATTCCTTATTTAGCTGTTTTTCTATAAGGCCAAGCTGATAATATGCATCAGTTTTTGTTCTTAACATAGATTTGCTGTCTGGCTTCGCAATTATTTTTTTAAAAGTAGCGATAGCCAAGTCGTATTCGTTATTGGCTTTTAAAGCTATTCCTTTTTGAAGACTGAGTGCTTGAGTCGAGTCTACAATATTCAATTGTTTGAATACAGATTCTGATTTTTTAAAATAAGCTTGAGCAAGGTGGTGATTCCCTTTTTCGGTATTTGTTATTCCAATATAATGGAGAGCGAGTGCTTTAGTAATTGTAGAAGGCTTATTCTTAAGTAAGGTAAGGCTTTTATTGAAGTTGGTTAAAGCTTCGTTGTATTTTTTTTGATTATAGTAAATTTTTCCAAGCTTAAAAGTTTGATTGGCTTGGCTTTCCGTTTTATGATTAGCTTCACAAAAAACGATTGATTTTTCGGTAAAAAGAAGTGCTTGGCTGTATTTATTAGACTTAAGACTTGAATTGGCCAATTCGTCATAATACACGGCGCTATCTGTATTCCGGATGAGTTGGGAATACAAAAATGAACTGAAAAAACTGATTATAATAAAAAGATATTTCATGTGTTGTAATACTTTTTATAATTAGTTTATTTTTTTTTTGTCAGCAATATTAAATCGATTAATCTAGATGAATAGCCAATTTCATTGTCGTACCAGCCTACAACTTTAACCATTTTGTCGATTACAGAAGTAAGTTGCGCATCAAATAAACAGGAATTGTCGATTTCCAATAATATCAACAGATACAATAGGATCCTCAGTATAATCCAAAATTCCTTTTAAACTAGTTTTAGCAGCATTTTAAATGCTTCATTAATTTCTTCAATAAACGGCACGTTTTACATTAAATGTAATGTCGGTTAATGAACCATCTGGAACAGGAACGCGAATACCGCAACCGCCAATTTTATTTTGCAATTTGGGAAAAATCTTTGTTAATGCTTTAGCTGCACCCGTTGTTGTAGGAACAATTGATTGGCTTGCACCTCTAGCTCTGCGCAAATCTTTATGGGGTTGATCGTGCAGACTCTGATCTGTTGTGTATGAGTGTATCGTAGTAATGTAGGCCTGCTCGATACCACAAAGATCGTCGATTATTTTTATCATTGGAGCAGCATTATTTGTTGTGCAGCTCGCATTTGATATTATTGTTTCAGTTCCATCTAATATTTCTTCGTTTACACCTAAAACAACTGTTTTAATAGTGTCTACTTCAGAAGGAGCAGATAGAATTACTTTTTTAGCTCCGGCAATAATATGCGCATTAATTTCTTCATACGTTTTATATTTTCCAGTTGACTCTATTACATAATCTATGTCACATTCTTTCCAATTTAAGTTTGAAATGTTTTTTTCGTGGAAAAACAAAAAATGTCTTTCGTTAACGATTATTCCATTTTCATCACTACTCACTACATATGGTAATACACCATGAATACTATCGTATTTAATTAGGTGCGCCATAGTTTTAGTGTCGGCAATATCATTTATAGCAACAACTTCAATTTCGGGATGGTTTAAAAGTAATCTAAATAAGTTTCGACCAATTCTTCCGAAACCGTTAATAGCAATTCGTGTTTTTTTATTCATTAAAATAAAATATTCAACATTTAGTAACTAAAGAATATGTTTTTGCGCTTTGTAAGATGAACGTACTAATGGACCGCTTTCGACATGGCGAAAGCCTAATTCAAGTCCAAATTTTTCATATTTAGCGAATTGATCTGGGGTGATGAATTCTTTTACAGGTAAATGCTTTTTACTTGGTTGTAAATATTGTCCAATTGTTACTACATCTACATTTGCATTACGCAAATCGGTCATAGTTTGAAATACTTCTTCTTCGGTTTCTCCTAGTCCAAGCATGATTCCAGACTTGGTTCTATTGATTCCTTTTTCTTTTAAATAACGTAATACTTCCAGACTACGATCATATTTGGCTTGTATACGTACTTCACGAGTTAATCGACGAACGGTTTCTACGTTATGAGAAACAACTTCAGGATTAGCTTCTAAATTCGGTCAATGTTTCTTTCTATTCCTTGAAAATCAGGAAAGTGTTTTCAAATGTCGTATTAGGATTCATAACGTCGTATCGCTTTGACAGTTTCAATCCAAATAATCGAACCACCATCTTTTAAATCATCTCTATCAACGCTTGTTATAACAGCGTGCTTGATATTCATGATTTTAATAGAGCGTGCTACTTTTTCAGGTTCATCCCAATCAACAGTTTCAGGTCTTCCAGTTTTTACACCACAAAAACCACAAGAACGTGTACAAACGTTACCTAAAATCATAAAAGTAGCAGTTCCTTCTTCCCAGCATTCACCCATATTTGGGCAACTACCAGAAGTACAAATTGTATTTAAACTATATTTATCTACCAAACCACGTAGTTCGGTATATTTTTGTCCAATTGGGAGTTTTACCTTCAACCATTTTGGTTTTCCAACAGGTAAATTATTATCTATAACGCTTTCCATATTCAATATTCAAAGTACAAAGATAAGCAATGTTGTTTATTTGTAGATTTGTTTATGCTTTAATTTATAAAATGATAGCAAAAAGGATGTTTAATTTTGTTTTATGGATTATTAGTAAAAGAAAATTCATATCATTTCTCTGAAATTAATTGGTTTCTCATTAGATGAGTATTTTAAAGATGTATTATATTTGTTATGGAAATTAACATTAAAAAGATGAAAAGAAAATCTATAGCATTAATTGTATTGCTTACAACTTTTGGATTTACAAAAGTTAATGCACAAATAAATTTAGGAGAAAAAGCTTTAGGAGCTGTTCAAAAAGGAGTTGCAGGATTTACATTTAGCGATGCTGATGCAGCAGCATTATCAAAAGCAGCAGTTACAGAAATGGATGCCAAAAATCAAATCGCACCTGCTACGGATGGGTATGCAATACGATTAAATAGATTGTTTGGAAAACATACTGCAGGTAATGGATATACTTTAAATTATAAAGTTTATATGCTTAAGGAAGTAAATGCTTTTGCAACTGCAGATGGTAGCGTTCGTGTGTATTCAGGTCTAATGGATATTATGGATGATAATGAGTTGCTTGCAGTTATTGGACATGAGATTGGTCACGTAGCGAATCATGATTCAAGAGATGGAATGAAAGCGCTTTATAAGAAAGAAGCTTTAATTGATGCAGTATCTTCACAGTCAGGAAAAATTGCAGCGCTTACTGAAACTCAATTAGGGAAAATTGGAAGTGCTATGATTGATAGTAAACATAGTAGAACACAAGAATCAGAAGCAGATTCGTTCTCATATGATTTCTTGAAAAAGAATGGTTATAATGTTAATGCTGAAGAATCTGCATTTAGAATTCTCGCAAAGATGAGCGAAGGTGCCGAAGGATCTTTCTTGGATAAAATGATGAGTTCTCATCCAGATCCTAAACAAAGAGCTGATGATGCTAAAAAAAGGGCTGAAAAAGATGGGTTGTACAAGCCGTATGTGCAACAAAAAATAGTGAATACAGTAGCTGCAAAGAAAACGACAGCAAAAAAGCCAGTTAAAAAAACTACTAAGAAATAATTAAATTTACTTTTAGATTTAGTAATAAAAAAAGCAAAACCTAGGTTCTGCTTTTTTGTTTTATTTTAAAACGTGATGTGCTAATACTTTTTGAACTTCATAAACATTTACTGACTTGTTAAATTGTTTTATGATACTCGGATGTAATTCGCTGGAAACCCAAATTTTTAATTCGGCATCAAGATCAAAAGTTCCTGCTGTTTCAACACTAAATCGTGTGATGCTTTTGTATGAAATCGATTTGTATTCAGTCTTGCTCCCAGTTAGTCCTTGTTTGTCAACCAGAATTAATCGTTTGGTAGTAAAGATAAAAGTATCACGAATAAGCTTAAAGCCTAATTCAATTTCTTCATTATCGGTTAAAAGTAAACCGTATTTTTTGATTAATTCGTCTTGGCTTACTGTACCTGCATTACCAAGTATTGCTGAAAATATTCCCATAATTTATTGTTTGTTTTGAGGATTCAAAAAAGTGATTTTAATCAGTAAAGATACATCTTTTTATAAAAGGCATGCTTGGGATTATTAGGCAAGAATTATTTTTTTAAAACAAAAAAAACATAAAAAAAGCAGAAAATCTAGATTCTGCTTTTTAATTTTATATTTACTCTGTTTTTATTGTAATTGGCAGGTTGTATGCCGTACGAACAGGTTTTGAATCGACTTATTTCCTGGGCTCCATTTGGTTCTTAAAGATTTTAAGACTCTAACAGCTTCTTTTCCTAATCCATAACCAGGGTCATTTTTTACAACAATATCAGTCATGCTTCCGTCTCTTTCGATTACAAATGAAACATAATACGAATTGCTCTTTCACTGTCTAATTCTGGGCGATTAAAATTGTTTCCTACGTATGTATAGAACTTGTTTATTCCTCCTGGAAATTCTGGTAGTTTGTCAAGAGAACCAGTAGGCATAGGTTCAGTAATAATTGGTGCTGTTGCAACCTCTGGTCCGCCGCCGCCGCTTACAATAGCATTTTTTAATGTTCCATTACTTTCCCCTGTTGTTGCTGGTACCGCCACAACATTCTCAGTAACAGTTGCTATTTCTTGCGTAGCTTTGCTTGCTTCTACTATCGTAGGGTTTACAAGTTGGCTTTTTTCAATAGCAGTTTCAATAGGTTGAGATTTTACAGCAGGCATTTCTGCGGATTTCTCATTAATGTGAACCTCACTTACTTGTACAGTTGTCGGCAAACTTTCGGGGATAGTAGGTAAGACATCGACTGTGCTCAGTTTAGTAATAAACATTGAGGCGCATACAATCGCCGTGGTAAAAAACAATCCCATTAAAAGAGCTTTAATTGAGTTTTTTGAACTTTCATGGCGTAACTGGTAAGCGCCATACTCTTTGTTTCTGTTTTCGAATACAAGGTCAATCCATTTGTTTTCGTAGATGCTTGATGTTGACATAATTCACGGTTTTTTAAGGTTAGGTAGTGGTTAAATCATAAGCAAAAAATTGTTTTACCTGATAACGTTAATAATAAGAACTTTGGTATGCGGGATTGTTGTTTATTTAGGGATAAATGTGTAGATATTTTATTCTTTGACTAAAGATAGTAAATTATCTTTTGTTTTTGATTACTTCTGCTAATAATTTTTTAGCGCGAAGTAATTTTATTTTTACATTGCTTAACGGCTCATTTATTTTGAGTGCAATTTCCTGATAGCTCATTTCTTGAAAATAACGTAGTTGAATTACTTCTTGATAATGCGGCTTTAATTCTTTTATGCAATGTAACAATCGGGATAAATTTTGTTCCGTAATTAATTCATCCTCTACCGACGGAGTAGTGTCGGCAATATTGTAAGCTTGTTGGTTTCCTGATCGGTAATTTCAATAAAGAGATTGGCTCTTTTTTTACGTAATAAATCAATGTGTACATTCTTTGCAATTGCAATAAGCCAAGTATTGAATTGAAATTCAGGATTGTATGTTTTTATTTTGTCGAAAAGCTTTGGAAAAGGTTTCGATAGTGATATCTTCGGCAATAGTTTCATTTTCAGTGCGTTTAAGCATGAAGCTGTAAACTTCATTCCAATAATGGTCCAACAAAAAAGTGAAGGCGATTTGGTCTCCATTTTTTGCTTTCTCTATTTTAGAATTTATTTCCAATGTACTGGTTTTGAAAAAATATTAGTTATAAAGATATTAATTTGAGTGAATATAAGCACAATTTCTACAATAGGAAACCAAAATTTTAAATCATTTTCTTTTAATTTTCCAGCAGAAAACCCTACAACTAGCCATGCAGCGATGTAGCGTACTAAGAATAAGCTTAAAACAATAATCCATTGAAACTGGAAAGACAATAGGATAATGGATAATATAAAGAATAGCAATTGAGAACAGTAAAAAGTTCCTAATTGTATTTTGTCAAAAAATTTATAGTAATTGGCGGTTGCTACATGTCTTCTTTTTTGAATAAACCAGTCTTTATATTTTTCTTTTGGTTTAGAATATGTAAAGCTCTCTGGAGAATAAGCTATAGTTGTATTGTTACTATTGGCAGCTTGATTGATAAACAAATCATCATCACCTGAGCGAACTTGAATATGATTTATAAAACCATTTACATTAAAAAACTCTTCTTTTTTGTATGCTAAATTGCGCCCAACTCCCATGTAAGGATAGCCTACTTTTGCCCATGAGAAATACTGGATTGCTGTTAGTAAAGTTTCAAAACGAATAATTTTATTTAAGAATGATTTCTCAATTCTGTCATAAGCACCATATCCTAAGACTATGGTTTTGTTCATTGTAAATTGAGAACTCATGGCTGTAATCCAATTTTTAGATGTAGGATAACAGTCAGCATCTGTAAATAATAAGTATTCTTTTTTTGCAGCTTTTATTCCTAATGTCAAAGCGTATTTTTTATTTCCCCAAAAGGCTTCGTTGTTTTTTACTTTAACTAGGCGAATAAGGTTTGGATATTGACTTTCGAAAAGCTCAAAAATTTCTAATGTTTCGTCACTTGAAGCATCATCTATTAGAACAATTTCGAAATCTGGGTAATCTTGTTCAATTAATAAAGGAATGTATTTGATTGCATTTTCAGCTTCGTTTTTTGCGCAGACAATAACTGAAATAGGAATTCTCTTTGTAGTGATATTCTGTGTTTTAGCAAATGAAAATTTACTAAATACACCCAAATAATAAGAAAGCTGTACTACAACGATAGCAATAAAAAAGTATAAAATAATTGTAAGCATCTGATTTTAATGTCTTTTGATTTTGAATCTTGCGAGTGCAAATGTAATTATCAATTCTCGATTTTCAACCTTTAAATTGTAATTACTTTCTGTATTTTGACATTTCTTTTGCAACCGCAATAGACTGAGGGTTTTCTGTTTTTTCTAAGGCTGTGATTATGTTTTTATAGTTTACATCGTCTCGGTTTTGGGACATTTTTTTAGTTGCCTGAATTTCATCTATTTCAATTTCAAAAGCAATTATTCCATGTGCTTGTCGCATGGTTTTTTCAGATAAGTCTTCTATGGAACTGGTCTTTCAGAGTTGGCTTCGTATTTATCTACTAATTTTTTTAACGATTCAATTGCTGCTTCGTGGTCTAAAATTTTTACCCGACCATATATGTGTACAGCACTATAATTCCAAGTTGGTACATTTTCATGATCATACCATGATGAGGAGATGTAGCTATGTGCTCCGGAAAAAACAGCTAAGATTTGATCATTTTGAACGAATCCTTCACCTTGTGGGTTCAATTTAGAAATATGGCCACATAATACTTCTTTTCCATTTGTTCTTGTTTCTATTTCTATCGGAATATGTGTTGCCCATAACTTTCCATTTGTCTGATTGATCAGTATTCCGAAACTATTTTCTTTAAGAAAAGATCTAATTGCGTCAGGGTCTTCGTTTTTGAAAATACTTGGTGTGTGCATTTTATATTTTTTTAATTTAAATCACATTAACTTCTGCTTCTATATTTATCCCAAATTTTTCAAATACTGTTTTCTGAATGTCTTTTGAGACTGCTAGTATTTCTTGTCCAGTTGCATTCCCGTAATTAACGAGTACTAAAGCTTGGTTTTTATGAATCCCAGCATCACCAAAACGTTTTCCTTTAAACCCCAGCTTGTTCGATAAGCCAGCCTGCAGGAACTTTTACTTCAGTTTTAGAAACATCATAGTATTTCATTTCTGGAAATTTTTGATGGATCTTTTCGAAATCGGATTTTAATAGTATAGGGTTTTTAAAGAAACTACCGCTGTTTCCTAATTCTTTTGGATCTGGTAATTTGCTTTGTCTTATTGCAATTACCGCATTGCTAACATCTTTTAAACTTGGGTTTGTAATGTTATTTTTTGCTAACTCGGCAGTAATATCTCCATAAGAGGTATTAATTTTATGATTGCGCTTTGTTAGTCTGTAAGTTACCGATGTTATTATGTATTGGTCTTTTACTTCATTTTTAAAAATGCTTTCTCGGTATCCGAAATTGCATTCAGCATGGGTAAAAGTTTTTATTTCCTGAGTTTCGATATTCATTGCATCGCATGAAATAAACGTATCTTTTATTTCGGTTCCATAAGCACCAATGTTTTGAACAGGAGTGGTTCCTACGTTACCAGGAATAAGCGACATGTTTTCTAGTCCTCCAAAATCTTGTTTGATTGTCCAGAGTACAAAATCGTGCCAAGTCTCCCCAGCCTGACTTTCGACCCAAACGTAATCATCATTTTCGTCAACTATTTTTTTTCCTTTTAAATCAATGTGAATAACCAGGGCATCGATATCTTTGGTTAAAAGCATATTGCTTCCGCCTCCTAAAATAAATTTTGGCTGATTTTTGTTTTCTTCAAGTACTTTTTTCAATTCATCAATTGAATGTACAGCAATAAATTGTTTTGCTTTGGCTTCAATGCCAAATGTATTATGATTTTTTAAAGAAAATTGAGATAGAATTTCCATAAATGCGAAACTTTTTTGTAGAATTAATCGAGAGTTCAAAAGTAAGGATTTTAATCTATCTTGAGTTGCCTTTGGGATAAATATAGAATTGAATTTTTTGACAAATTACTACGAGCTTGTTAATGAAATCAGATTCTTAGGTGTTTTGAAGATTTATTAGTTCATGATATTTATCCGCAATAATTTTCATGTTAGTAGAGTAGTTTGCATTTTCTTCAACAAATTTTCTATTCTGAATAATTGCTTGATTCCGTGATTGTGTATTTTCATATGACCAAATAAGAGCTTCTGCAAGTTTTGTGTGGTCATCAATCGGAATTAGTTGACCATTAACACAATTTTGAATCCAGCTTTGATTTCCGGGAATATCTGATACAACGGGATAGCAATTGCATGCCATTGCTTCAAATAACGAGGCCGATACACCTTCGGTACTTGGCATGCTAATATAAAAATTGGCTTGTTGTAATAATTGTGGTAATGTAGTATTTGCTATTCGACCCGTAAAGATTACTTTATTCTGAATATTTAAATCTATTGCTAGATTTTTAAGGTATTCTAATCGGGTTCCATTGCCAACGATTGTTAAGCTGAAATCAATGTTTTGTTTATCTAAAATAGAAAAAGCTTTTAGGATGCAATCATGTCTGTATTCGGGTTGCAAGGATCGGGTAACAATGGCATCAATTCGATTTGATTTGTTTTCTGATGCTTCAAAAAGAGATAAATCGATTCCTTTTGGTATGACTAAAACCTTATTCATATCAACACCAATTGCTTTCATCGAGATTGTCATTACAGGACCCCAAGCGTGTATTAAATGTGCTTTTTTAAATGCGTGTTTCTGAATGATTTTTTTAATGGGTAATAATATTGAATCTTCAGGCCATAAATCGGTTCGGCCTTGTTGTGCAATTACAATAGTATTGACGCGAGATATTGCGGCAAGAAATCCATAACTGGTCGTTCTTTCGGCAATAATCATGTCTGGTTTTTCTAATCGGATTATTTTTTTAATTGCAAATGGAGCAAAAGCGTATTCGACTATTCGTTTGAGACGGCTTAATTTGGTGTTATTTGACGTTTTGAGTTCCCAAGTACAAATTTCAAAATCACCGAATTCTTTTAAGCCTTTCATCCATGTAATGGCATCGGCTCGATAGGATTCGCCAAGAAAAAGTATTTTTCTTTTTTTCATTCAGTGATTTGTCTTTTTCTGCCGCAGTTAATAAGTTTTTTAATCTGTAGCAAAAAAATGTATTTTATTTTTAAAACTCGTCAGTTGTTAATGCACGATTGATGAATTCATTTAATGGTTTTAGTGCAATAAGTTTCTGACTCATTTTGGCAACAAAATCTTTTTGAGTTACTTCTTTGATGTCGTATTTTTGCGTAGCAGTAAAACTTTTTAATTTTAAAAAATCAATTGCAGGATGCTCTTTTTCGTATCCGCGCGGTGGATTTTTAAGCGAATTGGTTTCGGTTACGTCTAAGTTTCCGAATTCTTTGTTGAAATTTTTATCAACTATAATTGCTTCTAAGTCATCGTGAAAGAAAGCGATTTCTTTGCGTACTTTTTTTAGGTCTTCGGCTTCTGGAGAGTAAAAGCCACCAGCTATGAAACTAGCTCCTTTTTCGATGTGGACATAATAACCAGCTCGGTTTTGTCCTTTTACTCCAGTAGAGAGCCAAACGCCTAGATGAGCCTTGTATGGTGATTTGTCTTTTGAGAAACGAATATCTCGGTTAATTCTGAATGTGCAATTTTTTACTTCTAATAGCTCCAATGAAGCGTCCATGGGTTTCATGGCGTCTAGAAAATCAGCAACTAGTTGATGGTAATCTTTCTTGAAGATTTCATAACGTTTTTTGTTTTCCAGAAACCAATCTCTGTTATTGTTGACTTTTAAATCATCTAAAAATTGTAAACTTTCTTTGGTAAGCATATTTTTAGTTTTATTATAGTTGCTTTTTTAATTCGTCTTCACTGATAAAGCCTGTGTTTTTCCATTTTACTTCTTTGTTCTCATATAATAGTAGAGTAGGAAGCTGGTCGATTTTCATGTCTTTTACCAAGGTTTTATTTTGGTCAACATCTATACGAATAATAACTACTTTATCGGCTAATTCTTTTTGCATCTTAGTAAGGTACGGAGTCATTTGCTTGCAAGGGCCACACCATTCTGCATAAAAATCAATCAAGACCTTTTTATCTGTGTTTAATAAAGCGGCATAGTCTTGACTTGTCATTCCTATTGTTTTAGTATTTGGATTTGAATTTGAACGCCCTTCAGCGTTCCATTTCATAATTCCGCCATCAAGTTCATATATGTTTGTAAAGCCTAATTCTTGTAGCTTTTGAGATGCTTTTTTACTTCTTCCGCCACTTAAGCAATATACAAAAACTGGTTTAGATTTATCAAAGCTTGCTGCTTTTGTAGCAAAGTCTTTGTCGTTCCAGTTTACATTTACTGCACTCTCAATATGTTCTGATGCAAATTCCTCAGGAGTTCTTACGTCTAAAATTTGAGGATTTTGGGTAGTGCTTAATTTTTCTGAGAAAGCAGTTGGTTCAATAACTTGGATGCTCTTAGAGGATTGCCCGTTGCAGGATACAAGTACGAATGCAATTATAATGAGGAGTGTTTGTGGGAATTTCATAATCTTTAAATTTAAATGTCTAGGCTAATTTAAGTGTTTTTTTTAATTTAGGAAGCTACACAAAATTATAAATTGAATATTTTATAGCTTTGATGTGTTGATTTTACAATAACTTCTGTTCGATCTGGATGTGTATCTGAGATAAAAAGTTGTCCAAAGTATTGTTGTTGACCATTTCGATAATTTTAGCTACTCGACTTTCGTCTAATTTATCAAAAACATCATCAAAAAGTAAAATTGGCTTTACACCACTTTGTTTTTTTAGGAATTCGAATTGTGCCAATTTTAGAGCAATTAAAAATGATTTTTGCTGCCCTTGTGATCCGAATTTTTTAATTGGGTGATTGTCGATTTCAAATGATAAATCGTCTTTATGAATTCCGACACTCGTATAATGTAAGGCGCGGTCTTTATTTATGTTTTCTTGTAATAGAGTGAGCAGGTCTTTTTCGAACAAATGACTTTCGTAGACTAATTGAACTGTTTCTTCAGAACCTGTTATTGCATGATGATGCGCATTGAAAATTGGAATAAAAGTCTTCTATGAATTGTTTTCTCTTTTCAAAAATAGATTTTCCGTAGCTGTCCAATTGCTCATTATATATAGATAAGGTAACGTTGTCAAAAACATGATTTAATGCAAAGTATTTAAGCAATGCATTGCGCTGACTAATTACTTTTTGATATTGGATAAGCTGTTGCAGATAATGTGGGTCTAATTGTGAAATCACAGTATCCATAAATTTACGGCGCGTTTCGCTTCCTTCAACTATTAAATCTCTGTCGGCTGGCGAAATTATTACTAAAGGAATAAAACCGATATGGTCGGAAAATTTATCATAGGCTTTGCCGTTTCTTTTTAGGATTTTTTTTTGCCCTTTTTTTAAACTGCAGACGATTTGTTCGTTACGTTCATTTTTTTCTATCTCGGCATCTATAACAAAAAACTCTTCTCCATGCTTGATATTCTGCACTGCCAAAGGGTTAAAGTAGCTTTTTCCGTAGGCTAGATGATAAATAGCATCGAGTACATTAGTTTTTCCAATACCGTTTTTTCCAACGAAACAATTTATCTTTTTGTCAAATTCGAAATTGGCTTCAGAGAAATTTTTATAGTTGAATAAAGAAATTTTTTTTAAATACATTTTTAATCAATGGTAATGATAAAATTTTAAAAATAAGAGAGCTTACAAATTTATGATTTTGTCCTGCTACTTGTTTTTTATAAGTTTGTTTTTTGTTACGGTTATTAAATCAAAAACAGATTTTACGTTTGTAATGTTGTAAATTGTATTTTTCTCTTCAAAAAGGTTGATTCCTCTTTGGGGTATATATAATGTTTCCGCGTTCTTAGTTATTTCTTCTTGGCTTTCAATAATGATATATCCGCTATTATTTGCTTTTTCTCTGTAATTTAAAATTAAGTTTTCTAATTTGAAACTTTCATTTATCATTTCAGAATTCAAATCGCAGAAAATTATTCTTTGATTTGTTAAAAAGAATTTTGTAGACTTAGTTTTAAATAATCGGGTTAAAATTCTTCCAATTGTTAAAAATAGATAAAAAGAAATAAGAATTGGAATAATAATATAGTAATATAATTCATTATAGTTATTAGTCTCAGAATCTTCAGAGGGTTTTAATAGAATTATTAGAATTGCAAAAAATATCGTGAAAGTGGGTATTGTGAATATATCTTCAAGTCTAAAAGGTATTTCTTTAGTATGTTTAATTTCTTGAACTAATACTTCTCCTTCTCTCAGTTTCATTTATGTGTTTTTGTAACTATTAATTGTTGTAACAATTTGTGGGCGCAAATTATCGAAAAATATCGATATAAACCGTTTTTTAGGGGCTTGTGTGTGAATTATTTTGGTTTTTCTACATAAAAAAGCCTCGTTTTGAGGGATATTTTTTTAAAATTAATTTAAAATTGATTTTTTTCATGTAAGTTTCAATAAAAATTTTATTTTTGCCGTTCACTAAATTAATTTTAAATGGCTACTTACAATAAAAGAGGATATAAAGCACCAAAAGAAAAAGAAGTTAAAGATGAAGTTGTTAATGAAGAACAACAAGTAATTCTTGATGGAAAAAACAGTACAACTGCTGAAGTTTTTTCTAAATTAGATGAAACTGCTTCTAGAACTGAGGACTGGGTTGCTAGAAACCAAAAAATTATTATTGGATTAGTTGCTGCTATTGCTGTAGGAACTATAGGTTATTTGGCTTACCAAAAATTTATTGCTTCTCCTAAACAAGAAGAGGCTGCTAATGAAATGTTTGTTGCTCAACAAAATTTTGAAAAAGCAACTAATGGTGTAGCTAGTGATTCTTTGTATAAATTAGCATTGAATGGTTCTGAAGGTAAATTTGGATTTGTAAAAATTGCAGATGAATATTCTGGAACTGATGCGGGTAATTTAGCAAACTATTATGCTGGTATTGCTTATTTAAATACTGGTAAATATGATGAGGCAATCTCTTATTTAGGTAAATTTAAATCTAAAGATTTAATTTTAGGAGCTTTGGCAACAGGAGCAATAGGTGATGCATATTCTCAAAAAAATCAACAAAAAGAAGCTTTAGATTATTATGTAAAAGCAGCTGAATCAAATAAAAATGATTTTACTACACCACGTTTCTTACTTAAGGCTGGTAAAACTGCTTTGACTTTAGGTCAAAAATCTGATGCTCTTAAATATTTTACAGATATTAAAGAAAATTATGATGCGACTCCAGAAGCTGCTTCTGTAGATGTTTTGATTGGATTAGCGCAATAAATAATTTATAGAGTTAGAAAATTAGATTTAAGATTTGTATTTTAGCAATCTGAAATCTATCCCGATCTGATCGGGACTAAAATCTTAAATAGTAAAATGGCTACCGAAAATAAAAATTTATCTGATTACGATAAAAACACTGTCCCAAATGCGAAAGATTTTCGATTTGGGATTGTTGTTTCTGAGTGGAATGACACTATAACAGAAGGACTTTATAATGGTGCTTTTGAAGCATTCATTGAGAATCATGTTCCTGCACAACAAATTATTCGATGGAATGTTCCTGGAAGTTTTGAGTTGATATATGGAGCGAAAAAAATGTTGCAAACTCAAAATGTTGATGCTGTAATTGTTATTGGATGTGTAATTCAAGGACAAACAAAGCATTTTGATTTTGTGTGTGAAGGTGTAACGCAAGGAATTAAAGATTTGAATGTTCAAACTGATATTCCAGTTATTTTTTGTGTATTGACAGATAATAACATACAGCAATCTATTGATAGAAGTGGTGGTATTCATGGTAATAAAGGTACCGAGGCTGCTATTGCTGCTATAAAAATGGCATACATCCGTCAGCAAGCTTCTTTAAATCAGTTTCAAGACCAACAGTTGTTATCAGCTGGGGCACTTCAAATAGAAGACAAGCCATTGGAACTAGAAAAATAAAAAAAACACATTTGTAAGAATATTGAAACCTATACTGTGTAAAAATAGTATAGGTTTTTTGTTTTTTTTATGATTTATTAAGTCATAAAAGACAGCAGAAATTCATTAAATTTGTAAACTTTGGTTTTAAACCAAAAACCTAAACCATAAACCCAAATTTTTTTTAATGTCGAGTATTATACAATTACTACCTGATCATGTTGCCAATCAAATTGCTGCTGGAGAAGTGGTTCAAAGACCTGCTTCGGTGGTGAAAGAACTTTTAGAAAACGCAGTCGATGCTAAAGCAACAGATATTAAATTAATCATCAAAGATGCAGGAAAGTCATTGGTACAAGTCATTGATAATGGTTCTGGGATGAGTGTTACCGATGCACGTTTGTGTTTTGAACGCCATGCAACTTCTAAAATACGCCAGGCCGAAGATTTGTTTTCATTGCATACCAAAGGATTCCGTGGAGAAGCGTTAGCATCTATTGCTGCGATTGCTCATATGGAAATGAAAACGAAGCAAGATCAGGAAGAGCTAGGAACGCATATTGTTATTGAAGGCAGTAAGTTTGTGTCGCAGGAAGTAGCCGTCTTGCCTGTAGGAACTTCGTTTGCGGTTAAAAACTTGTTTTTTAATATTCCTGCCCGAAGAAACTTTTTGAAGTCAGATACGGTTGAATTTCGACATGTTATGGATGAGTTCCAGCGTGTAGCTTTGGCACATGCTAATATTCATTTCACTTTTTATCATAACGGCAGTGAAATGTTTAATTTACCTCCTTCAAGTTTCAGACAACGTGTTGTTGGTATTTTTGCAGGTAAAACAAATGAAAAATTAGTTCCTGTAAATGAAGAAACTGAAATTGTAGCCATAAAAGGATTTGTGAGTAAGCCTGAATTTGCGAAAAAGAGTAGGGGTGAACAGTTCTTCTTTGTAAACGATCGTTTTATTAAAAGTAGTTATCTGCATCATGCAGTTATGGCTGCTTATGATGGAATTTTAAAAGATGGTGCACAGCCGAGTTATTTCTTGTATTTGTCTGTGCCGCCTAATACTATTGATATTAATATTCATCCGACAAAAACTGAAATTAAGTTTGATGATGAACAAGCTTTATATGCTATTTTAAGAGCGTCAATTAAACACAGTTTAGGGCAATTTAATGTAGCCCCTGTTTTGGATTTTGATCGCGATGCTAATCTAGATACGCCTTATCATTATAAAGATTTAGAGGGAGAAACACCAACAATTCAGGTTGATGGTACTTTTAACCCTTTTACGGATGATAAAACAAATAAACATTATTCTAATGCTGGATCTGGCTTTAGTAGCGGATCTAGTAGTTCAGGTGGTTCAGGGTCTAATTCATATTCTAGCTATAAAAAACCAGAACCAACTGCTAGTTGGGAAAGTTTATATGTTGGTTTAAAACAAGATACCGAGGAAATAGGAATGATGTCTTTTGAAAATGAAGAGGTAACTTCGTCTTTGTTTAATGATAATGAGATTGAGCAAACGGTTCATAAGACTTATCAAATTCATAAAAAATATATTGTTTCTCCTATAAAATCAGGAATGGTGATTGTAGACCAACAACGGGCTCATCAGCGTATTTTATACGAACAGTTTTTGCATAATATGACGGTTAATCAGGCTTCTAGTCAACAATTATTATTTCCTTTAAATTTGTTTTACTCATCTACAGATTTAGAAATCATCAAGGAATTACAATTATCACTTGTAAATACTGGTTTTGTTTTTGAATCTTCTTCTGAAGATCATATTGTTATTTCAGGAATACCTGTTAATAGTACCGAAAGTGAAGTGTCGCTGGTTATAGAGCAATTGTTAAGTGATTTGCAAGACGGAATTCCAGAAAGCAGTTTTTCTCAAAATGATACCATTGCAAAATCGATGGCAAAAAGTATGGCTGTAAAAACAGGTTCCTACTTAACAGAAAAAGAACAAGATAATTTAGTAAATGGGCTCTTTGCTTGTAAAGATCCAAATATTTCTCCATTTCAAAAACCAACTTTCATCACCATGCGTGTGGAAGATATAGATAAAAAATTTGCCTTATGATGAATATGACTCCTGTTGTAAAACAATTATTGATAATTAATATTATCTTTTTTCTAGGCTCACAATTAGTGCCAGTTTCTTATGAGTATTTCTCGCTTTATTTTCCAGAGAATTACCATTTTAAACTTTGGCAGCCTATTACGCATATGTTTATGCATGGAGGATTTATGCATATTGCATTTAATATGTTTGCATTGGTTTCTTTTGGTTCGGCATTGGAACATTTTTGGGGAGGTAAAAAGTTTATATTCTTTTATATTTCATGTGGATTAGGTGCAGCTTTACTGCAATTAGGTTTTAATTATTATGAAATACAGAGTGCTCTAGAGGGAGCGTCTAGTTTAGGTTTATCAGATACTTCATTGCACCAGATACTAAATGTTAATTTTTCGGATGGTATGAGTTATCGTGGGGATTTGTTTATGGATGGTGTTAAGCCAATTTTAGAAGAAGCAGGAAAAATTAATTTATTAAATGAGGTTAATTTTAAAAGTTTATTTGATGCATCTATCATTAATCAGACTCCTATGGTTGGGGCTTCTGGAGCAATTTATGGACTTTTGGTAGCTTTTGCTTTCATGTTTCCTAATGCAGAGTTGGCTCTTATGTTTATTCCAGTGCCAATAAAAGCTAAGTATTTTGTACCAGGAATTATTGCAGTCGATTTATTTTTAGGTTTCCAAGGGAATTCATTATTTGGTAGTGGTGGTACTGGAATTGCTCATTTTGCACACGTTGGTGGAGCACTTGTAGGATATTTAATGATGTGGTATTGGAAAAAGACTCAGTTTAATAATAACCGTTGGAATTAATTTTTTAGAGTCTGTTTGAATTTTAAAATAGTCTATAAGCTTTATTATCTAAATTTTAAATACCAAAACACATATGAATATTTTAGACGATTTAAAGTTGCAATATAAATTAGGTGGAATTGCTCAGCGAGTAATCTATTGGAATATTGCTTGTTTTTTAGTTTCATTGGTGTTTTTTTACCAGTTTTCTATAGGACAATTTGCTTTTCCGAGCTGGTTGGCATTATCATCAGAACCTTCGGATTTTTTATTCAAACCTTGGACGTTTCTTACTTATGCATTTTTCCATGATGGTTTTTTGCATTTGTTGTTTAATATGTTGGTTTTAAATTTTGCTAGTTCTTTGTTTTTGACTTTTTTTACCGAAAAACAATATTTGGGATTGTACATTTTAAGTGCAATATTTGCAGGAGTAGTATTTGCGCTTAGTTTTTATTTTTTAAGTCTTAGTTCTTCTGTAGTTGGTGCTTCGGCTGCTATTATGGCGATTTTAGTTGCTACAACAACTTATCAGCCATTAATGACTGTGCGTTTGTTGCTTATTGGTAATGTAAAATTATGGCATATTACTGTCGTTATTTTAGTGTTAGATCTAATGCAGTTTCGATTAGGTAATATGGGAGGTCATATATCTCATCTTGCTGGTGCTGTTTTTGGATTTGTTTTTATTAGATTATTGCAAAACGGTTTTGATCTAAGTAAGATTGTGACTCGTGTTTTAGATTTCTTTACTAATTTATTTAAGAAATCACCATCGACTCCTTTTAAAGAAGGTGCATAAAAATTACAATAAGGTACCTACTCAAAAGAACTACCTCTAAAATTGTTACTAAGGACAAAACTCAACAGCAAATAGATGAGATTTTAGATAAAATTAGTCAGTCAGGTTATGATTGTTTAACAAAGGAAGAAAAAGAATTTTTATTTAAAGCTGGTAAATAAAAATTATTAATTAAAGGGTGATGAAAAATCTTTCATGGTTTAATAAAATAATGTTCTTTTTGAATATAGTACTTACTGTATTGACATTCAGCGCTTATATTTTACCATTTTTGGCACCTAAGATGTTTCCTCTTTTATCGGTGTTGACTTTATTTATGCCGTTGTTTTTTGTATTTAATGGGTTGTTCTTTTTTTATTGGGCAATTCAGTTTAAGAAACGAATGATTCTATCGGCGGCTAGTTCTCTTAATGGGTATTACGTTTATAAATAAATTCTATAAATTTTCGACGAAAGAGTATGTCAAGAATGAAAAGGATTTTACGGTAATGAGTTATAATGTACGACTGTTTAATGTTTTTAAATGGATAGATAGAGAAGATGTTCCTCTTGATATAAAAGCTTTTATAGATGAAAAAAATCCTGATATTTTATGTATTCAGGAATTTTCAAACTCAGCACATATTGATTTAAAAGCGTATCCACATAGGTATATCTTTATGGAAGGGAATAAGATTAAAACTGGTCAGGCAATCTTCTCTAAGTTTCCTATATTATATCAAGGTAATATTGTTTTTCCTAATTCGAATAACAATGTAATCTATGCCGATATTAAGCGTGGTAAGGACATTATAAGAGTTTATAATATGCACTTGCAGTCTATTAAGATCTCGCCAGATGTAGATGAAATTTCTGAAAATATTGATGTGATGAATCAGGAAAAATCACAACGTATTCTTTCCAGAATAAGTAAGGCATTGAAGCAACAGCAAGAGCAAGCAGAAATTTTTAAGAGAGAATAAAAAAGAATGTACTTACCCTCTTATCATATGTGGGGACATGAATAATAGTCCTTTTTCATACGTATATCGTAATATTAAAGGAAAACTAAAAGATAGCTTTGAAGAAGCAGGTGAAGGATTTGGAGCTACATATAAGTTCCGTTATTATCCTGCGAGAATCGATTATATTTTTGCCGATAATAAAATGAAAGTAAAGAAATTTGAAAGCTTTTCAGATTTTGAAAACTCAGATCATTTTCCAGTTTTAGCAACACTTTCTATGGAATAATACAGAAAACTATATTTTCTGATTCTTTAAATATTCCATTGCATACTTCCCTTCGTTAAAAATTAGGTCTAATACACTCAGGTTATTTATAAAACCGTGTTTGTCATCAAAGACCTGAGTATAGGTTTCAAATGTATTATTGTCCTTTTTTCCGTTTGCTAAGGCTCTAAAATCTAAAATAGCACTATCTGTGTCGTGAAAGTATTCTGAGGTCTTATTGTACTCTAATTTCATGCGTAAGCATTTAGAAACAATATCCAAAGTCTCAAAATTTAAATCCATTAAAAATTGATGTTTTTTTTCGAAAATAGGACGGATGTCATCTTCAAAAAATTCAAAAAACGGCGAACTTCTATAAGCGGCTTCCAATGATTTAAAATGCTGTTTTTGCCAATCAAATTCATTTTCTATTTGAATTTCTTTGGTTTTTTGATGTGCATTTTTAGAATGTTTTACTGGTATGTTTAGTAGCTGTATCCCGTTTTGGACTATAGATATAAGTACGGTTTCTATTGGTTTGTTTTTGGAAATTATCTTCTATTTCAAATGTAATGCTTTCAGATTGTGCCATAACAGCACAATGACTAATTGAAGGGAAATAGGTTGGAAGTAATAGTGAATTCATGTGATTTTTTGTTTGATTGGCTAATCATTTAATTGTTTAGAAATGCAGGTAAACAATTAACCAGTTCAACGAATAAACGGATTATGCTTTTTTCTCTTTTTCTTTTTCTCCAGAAGTACTCACCAACAAAGTAGGCTGCCAAAAGAGATAAGAAATGTTTAAAGTATGATTGTGGTTGTCCTTCGCCATCTACAGTAGTAAAAACTCTATCCCAACGAACTTTATTAAGTCCTTTACCATGAGTATCCCAGCTCATCCATATAAAAACTGGTTTTCCTATAACATGATCAAAGGGAACAAAACCCCAATATAGCGTAGTATCGATAGAGTTGTCTCTATTGTCACCCATCATCCAATAGTAATTTTGTCTTTAAATGTATAAGTTGTTGCAGGTTTGCCATTAATTAAAATTTGATTTCCTTTAACTACTAAATTATTGCCTTCGTATTCTGTTATCAGACGTTTGTAAAGAGGTAAAACATTTAAATTAATTTCGATTGCTTTCCCTTTTTTGAGGAACGTAAATCGGACCAAAGAAATCATTGTTCCAATTGTAGTTTTTATTATGTGGGAATATTTTAGAATCTCTTTCTCCTTTATTCTCTTTTGCAGATAATTTCTTAAGACTTTCTATGTATGGATTGTTCTTTGCTATAGCAACG
Organism: Flavobacterium sp. TC780; assembly: GCF_056783245.1. Lineage (NCBI taxonomy): Bacteria > Pseudomonadati > Bacteroidota > Flavobacteriia > Flavobacteriales > Flavobacteriaceae > Flavobacterium > Flavobacterium sp. TC780. Next base: position 21,916 of record NZ_JBXBAV010000084.1, read on the forward strand.
GCTGCGGGAGTTGCTTGTACATAATAAGTATCGGTTTTAGAATCATAACCTAGATCATCAGTAATGTCATATTGTCTTAAAAGGTTACTAACCTCTTCGTATGATGAAAACTTAACTTTAAATTTGACATTGTAAGAGAATTGTAGCTTGACTCTTTCAGTTGATTTCATTTCTTTTCCATCAATAAAAACAAGTCCATTGCTTATTTCTAAAGAATCTCCAGGAACTCCAACACATCTTTTTACCAAGTTGGTTTTTTTGTCAATTGGTTTGTAATAATTTCTATCAGGTGAAAAATTATTCATGTCCAAAAGCGTATCGGCTGGTTGGTTAAAAACGACAATATCATTGCGTTTTATTTCTTGAAAACCAGGGAGTCTTAAGTAGGGTAATTGAAATTTATTTAAAAAAGAAGTTTCTTTTTGAGTTATATCATCGCTGAATAAATATGATTTCTTTTTGAAGAAAGGAATCGTATCGTGTACCATTGGTAGTGCTACTGTCGTCATTGGTACTCTTGCGCCATAGTTTATTTTACTTACAAATAGGAAATCTCCAACAAGTAATGATTTTTCTATATAAAGAACTTGGTATTGTAAATGGTTGAATGATATATGTATGTACCAAAGTTGCAACAATTATAGCAAAAAGGAGTGAGCTAAATGTGTCAGCAGTTTTATTTTCGGCTTTTAAATTTCTATTGGCATTATAATCTAATTTTTGTGTATAGTTCACATAATAGATATAAAACCCGAAAGTAACAAGGCCTAGAATAGTATCTAAGGTTGTTTTTTTTCCAAAAGTGCGCAGTGTTTCAATCCAGATTATAGGAAACATAATCAGGTTGATAATCGGAATAAAAAGTAACAACGTCCACCAAGTAGGTTGCCCTATGATTTTCATTAATACAATAGAGTTGTATACAGGAATTGCTGCCTCCCAGCTTTTTCTTCCAGCTGCCTCATATAATTTCCATGTTCCTAAAAAATGAATTACTTGGATAATTAAGAAGTATACAAACCATGTATAAAGTGTCATGTTGATTTTTTTTAAGTCAAAATTATTTTTTTAAGACCCGGATGTTATAGGCTTTTCTTCTCTTTTCTTTTTTTCCAGAAATATTCTCCAATGAAAAAAGCTGCTAGGGCAAATAAGAAATATTTAAAGTACGATTGTGGTTGGCCATCACCATTTACAGTAGTGAAAACTCTGTCCCAACCAAATTCTTCTGTTTATTCCTTTGCCATTAGTATCCCAGCTCATCCAGATGAATACTGGTTTTCCGACGATATGATTTTCTGGTACGTAACCCCAGTAACGACTGTCTTCTGAGTTATGACGGTTGTCTCCCATCATCCAGTAATAATCTTGTTTAAAAGTATATGTTGTTGCAACTTTTCCGTTAATACGTATTTCAGAACCGTTTACTTGCAAATCGTTTCCTTCGTACTCTTTTATAATTGCTTTGTAAAAAGGCAAAGATTTGGTTGTTAATGCAACGGTTTTTCCTTTTTGCGGAATGTATATTGGGCCAAAATTATCTGCATTCCAATTGTCTAATTGCGGAAAAATACTTGGATCTGCGCCTTTTGCAATTTCTCTTTTTACATAAGTAATTCCAGGAACATTTCTTAATCTTGCTGCACTAGCTTCAGTTAAAGCTCTAAAATAAAGAGTGTCTTTTTTTACATCATCTTTAAAACCTGCACCATCAGTAATATCTAATTCTCTTAATAAAGATTCAAAATCGATAGGTGTTTTTCCGTCTAAAGCTACAGCATAAGAGTATTGTGGTTTTGCTCTTTCTGGTAAAACTAATACTTTTCCGTTAATGTAAACGATTCCGTCTTTTATTGCTAAGCTATCACCAGGAATACCAACACATCTTTTTACATAATTTGATTTTTTATCAATTGGCTTGTCTGCTCTTCTTCCTGAAGTGTCAAAAAATTTATAAACAGTATCCATTGGCCAGTTAAAAACGACTATATCTGTTCGTTTTATTTGCTCAAAAGCAGGAAGTCTAAAATAAGGTAATTGTGGCCATTTTAGATATGATTTCTGTTTTGTCATTGGTATAGAGTCATGAACCATTGGCAAAGCAACGGTAGTCATAGGAACTCTAGGGCCGTAGTTTAACTTGCTTACAAATAAGAAATCACCAATAAGTAATGATTTTTCTAATGATGAAGTTGGAATTGTATATGGTTGTACAATATAGGTATGAACTAAAGTAGCTACAATTATAGCAAAAAGAAGTGAGCTAACTGTGTCGGCAGTTTTGCTTTCAGGAACAAGGCTTCTATTTGGATTATGGACTAATTTTTGAGTGTAATTTACATAATAGATGTAAAAACCGAAAGTTACAAGGCCTAGGATAGTATCTAATGTAGATTTTTTCCCAAAAGATCTTAAGGTTTCAATCCATATTACAGGAAACATAATCAAGTTAATGATCGGAATAAAAAGTAATATTGTCCACCATGTTGGTCGACCAATAATTTTCATTAGTATAATAGCATTATATACAGGAATTGCTGCCTCCCAACTTTTTCTTCCTGCAGCTTCATATAATTTCCAAGTTCCTATAAAGTGAATAACTTGCACTGCTAAGAAGAATACAAACCATAAATATAGTGTCATACTAATTTGTTTTAAAGTTTAAAATATAGGTTTTCGCTAAACGAATTTTTATATTTCTAATATTATTTTATTTAAAATTCCAAAACATCTTTCATTGTAAAGATACCTTGTTTTCCAGCTAGCCATTCTGCAGCCATTACAGCTCCTAGGGCAAAACCTTCTCGGTTGTGTGCTGTGTGTTTGATTTCTATGCTATCAATACCTGAATTGTAAGTTACAGTATGTGTACCAGGAACAGTACCAATTCTTTTGGCTTCGATATGAATTTCTGTAGATTTTGGTTCGTCTAGAGTCCAGTTGGAGTAGGAGCTATTTTCAATCACACCTTTAGCTAATGAAATAGCGGTTCCGCTTGGTGCATCTAGTTTTTGAGTATGATGGATTTCTTCCATTTCTACTTTGTAGCTATCAAATTTAGACATGATTCTAGCTAAATGTTCGTTAAGCTCAAAGAAGATATTTACGCCTAAACTAAAATTTGAACTAGAGATGAATCCTCCCTTTTTTTCATCGCAAAGAGCAACCATTTCATCATAATGTTCTAACCAGCCTGTTGTTCCAGAAACTACAGGGACATTGTTGTTAAAACAATTTGAAATGTTTGCAACCGCAGCTGTCGGAACACTAAAATCAATGGCAACATTAGCAGTTTCAAGTCCTTCGTAAGTATTAAATTCATCTTTTTTTAAGACAATTTCATGGCCTCTTTCTAAAGCAATTCTTTCGATTACCTGCCCCATTTTTCCGTATCCTAAAAGCGCAATTTTCATTTGTGTATTTGTTTTATATTTTAAAAGTGCAGTTTAATACTACAGTCTAAAAGTGGTAATTAAATGTTAGTCCGACGTTTGGTCTTAATGTTACATCGTCAGGATAAATTTCTGGGCGTAATGATAGTCTTTCGTTGACGTTAAATTGTATCAATGCTGCATCAACATTTGCATCTATTATATTTAAAACATAAAAGCCCAAGGTTACTAGGGCAGATAGATCACGATTACGTTGATAAAATTTTTGACCTGCAATAAGTCTACTATCGTCTAGATACTGAAAGTCGTCGTTGTTGTGGCCTTCTAATCTTCGTTTATAGGCATCTCTATATTGATGGTACTTTTTGTTGTTGTCAATATAGAAATATAAACTTGTTCCGATAGCTCCATAAACAAGGGGGATTTTCCAGTATTTTTTATTGTATGCCTGCCCTAAGCCTGGTAAAATAGCGGAGTAAAAAGCCGCTTTTGCAGGAGTAAGTGGGTCTATATCATTTGATTTCAAAGTATCCTTTGCTATCAAGGCGGCATCTTCTTTTTTTGACTGAGCAAAAATAGTTGTGCTTCCTAATAGGAAAAATAATAGACCTATGGGAATTATCTTATTCACTAGCCGTTAATTAATTTGATGATTCTGGCAAAGTCTTCTTCTGAGTGGAACGGAATTGTGATTTTTCCTTTTCCATTTCCTGCTACTTTGATATCGACTTTTGCACCAAAATAATTTGTAAATGTACTTTTTTGATCTTCTTCAATATCAAATGATGAAGCTTTTGGTTTCCCTTCAGGTTTTGGTTTTAAACTTTCGTGGTAATTTTTTACTAAAGCTTCTGTCTCACGTACAGATAAATTACGGCTAACGATTTTTTGATAGATGTCGGTTTGAACATCTAAATCCTCAATGTTTATAATCGCACGGCCATGTCCCATACTGATAAAACCATCGCGAATACCAGTTTGGATAATCGGATCTAGTTTTAAAAGGCGTAAGTAGTTTGCAATTGTAGAACGTTTTTTTCCAACACGGTCACTCATTTGTTCTTGAGTTAATTGTATCTCATCAATCAAACGTTGGTAAGAAAGTGCAATCTCTATCGGATCTAAGTCATGACGTTGAATATTTTCAACCAATGCCATAACCAATGATTCGTTATCATTTGCAATTCGGATGTATGCAGGTACAGTATTTAAACCAACTAATGTTGAAGCTCGCAAACGACGTTCTCCAGAAATTAATTGATATTTATTAAAGTCTAATTTTCGAACAGTTATAGGTTGAATCACACCAAGTTCTTTGATAGAAGTGGCTAGCTCACGTAACGATTCTTCATTAAAATTGCTTCGGGGTTGAAACGGATTTATTTCGATAGCACTAATTTCAAGCTCTATAATATTTCCAACAACCTTATCAGCATTTTTATCATCTACGGATTTGATATCGTTTTCCGGATCTTTTAATAATGCAGACAATCCTCTTCCTAAGGCTTGTTTTTTAATCGCTTTTGTCATAAAAACTATTTACTGTTTTTCTTTATAATTTCTTGAGCCAAGTTTATGTAATTAACAGCTCCTTTACTTGTAGCATCATAGTTTATAATGCTTTCGCCAAAACTAGGAGCCTCACTTAATTTTACATTTCGTTGGATAACGGTATCAAAAACCATATCATTAAAGTGTTTTTGAACCTCTTCAACAACTTGATTTGATAATCGTAATCTAGAATCGTACATGGTAAGTAACAATCCTTCAATATCCAAGTCAGGGTTGTGAATTTTTTGGATGCTTTTAATCGTGTTTAGTAATTTTCCTAAACCTTCAAGTGCAAAATATTCACATTGAATTGGAATAACTACAGAGTCAGCCGCTGTTAAAGCATTTAGAGTTAAAAGCCCTAAAGAAGGTGCACAATCAATAATGATATAATCGTACTCATCTTTAACACTTTCTAATGCTTTTTTTAGCATATATTCTCTGTTTTCTTTATCGACCAATTCGATTTCGATAGCAACAAGGTCAATGTGAGCCGGAATCACATCCACGTTTGGAGCCGTACATTGAATAATAGCTTCTTTTGGCGTATGACTATGTTCCAGTATTTGATAGGTTCCGATCTCAACAACTTCTACGTCAATACCAAGCCCTGATGTAGCATTTGCTTGAGGGTCAGCATCTATTAGTAATACTTTTTTTTCTAAAACACCTAATGAGGCTGCAAGATTTACAGATGTTGTAGTCTTTCCAACGCCTCCTTTTTGATTAGCAATCGCAATGATTTTGCCCATTTATTTTCTGAATTTTGAACCGTAAAAATACGATTATTTATGGTTTTTGAAAATCTATTTTGTTAACATTTGTTAAACCTTGATTAATCGTCGTTTGACAGTGTATAATTTCTGAATTATGCATTATTCTCAAAAGATGATTTCAATTTACTTGTTTTTGGGTTTTGTTTTTTTATTTGTATGCGGTTTAAAATAATATCTTTTTAAAGAAGGCTGACTATCAATCGATTGTTGTTTAATGTTTTGAAAGTTAGTCTTTAATGATGTATGCGATATTGTGTTTTATACATTGATTTAGGTTGGTTAATTATTCTTTTCAGGATTCGGGTTTTTAATAATATCATATTTTCGTAACTTGAAAATATATAAACTTTTTTAGTAGCTATACTTGGATTCTTTTTTCTTTAATAATCGGAAGGGAGAGTTTCTGCTGGTTTCTCTGTGGTTTTATTATGTGATGTGAAGTTCTTTTGATTTTATCAAATCTTTAATTATTAAACGTATTGATTAAGGAGCGGAATAAATGTTGTATTGATAAACGCAGGGAGGTATTGTGGGTAGTTATTTTAATACTCTTAAATATGTTTAGATAGTTTTTATCTGCATAAAATAAATTTATTGGGCAAAAAAAAAAGTCTTTTCAAATAAATGAAAAGACTTTTGTCGGGGTGGCAGGACGACCTGCCTATTCCTTAATTCGTTGATTTTACTGGTGTTTCCAAGCACTCTTCCAAAAAGGGTAACCGAATAGGTCTCATTTAGGTGCTGCCTCCCTAACAACAGGAGCATGTATTAACCTT
>NZ_JBXBAV010000085.1:0-7757 GCF_056783245.1 Flavobacterium sp. TC780
TTCGGGTATTGTTAATAGAATTGAGTGGATGCAAAATATGTATTCATTAAATTTAGAGGATGTTGTTTTACAAAAAACACCTTATGTCTTTGATGTTTCTGTATGGGAACTTTTATGGGCTAATTGGTATGGTGCTAAAATTGTTATAGCCAAACCAGAAGGTCATAAAGACAGTGACTATTTACATGAATTGATTCAAAAAGAAAAAGTTACGACTCTTCATTTTGTTCCAAGCATGTTAGAGGCTTACAATCATTATCTATTTAGTAAAGAAGATAAATTTAATGCTTCTATTAGACAGATATTTTGTAGTGGGGAGGCATTAAATAAAAATACTGTTGAACAAACATATAAGAATCTATACGATCAATCGTCGAAATTGCACAACCTTTACGGGCCTACAGAGGCTTCAATTGATGTTACATTTTATGAGACTGATTCCACTAAAAATGTTTACATAGGTAAGCCAATTCAAAACACTCAAGTGTATGTTTTATCTTCTAATCAAACGCCTGTTCCTATAGGAGTTATAGGCGAATTGTATTTAGGAGGAGTAGGTTTATCCAGAGGATATCTGAACCGTTCGGAGTTAACAGCGGAGCGTTTTGTAAACAATCCATTTGCTACCGAAGCAGATAAAGCTAAAGGCTACTCAAAATTGTATAAAACAGGTGATTTGGTACGTTGGCTGGCAGATGGGAATATAGAATATCTTGGTAGAAATGATGATCAAGTTAAAATTCGTGGCTACCGAATCGAGTTAGGGGAGATCGAACATGCCATGTCTCAAATTGAAGGCATCAAGCAAGTATGCGTTTTGGCCAAAGAAAGAAAGACTGAAACCGCTATCACTAAATACTTGGTAGGTTATTATGTATCGGATTGCAATATGACTTCGGTTGATATTCAAAATAGATTATCGGAAGTATTGCCAGATTACATGGTTCCTACAGCTTTGGTTGCAATGGAATCTTTTCCATTAACAATTAATGGTAAATTAGATAAACGCGCCTTACCTGATCCAGAATTTACTTCTTCTGAGGCAGATTATGTTGCACCAACCACTGAAATAGAAACAGCCGTTTGTGAGATTTGGAAGGCACTACTAGGATTAGATCAAGTAGGAATCACAGATGATTTTTTCAAAATAGGAGGTAATTCTATTTTAGCGATACAGGCTTCGCATCGTATGAGCAAATTATTAGGATCTAATGTTAAAGTAGCAGATGTTTTTAAGTACAAAACCATATCTAAATTATTGATTCACGCTACAGGACAATCACAAATAATTATTCCAAAAATAAATTCAAATCAAGGTACACTTTCATTTGCCCAAGAACGTTTGTGGTTTATCGAGCAATATGAACAAGGTACCAATGCTTATCATATGCCTGGTTTATTTGAACTTGATGCTGAAACAGATAAAGAAGGTGTAAAATATGCCCTGCAACAGATTGTTTCAAGACATGAAGTACTGCGAAGTACTATTGAACAAAGCGAAGATCAGGAACATGGTATCCAGAAAGTACACAATGAAGCGCTTGCTATCGAAGAAGTTAGTGTAATGGCTACCGATGATTATCAGTCCTTGATTGAAGAAGATATCAACCGTCCTTTTAATTTAAGTACCGAATATCCTATCCGCATTACGTTTTATACTATTGAATCTGCAGCTGATGATGCATTAAATAAAACAATATTACTCATTACAACCCATCATATTGCCAGTGATGGCTGGTCGATGGAGGTATTTCAAAGAGAATTATCGGCTTATTATGAAGCTTATATTAAGGACGATAAAACCTTTAGTTTACCAGAATTAGAGATTCAATACAAGGATTATGCGTTGTGGCAACGCGATTATCTGACTGGAGAAGTTTTAGAAAAGCAGTTAAATTATTGGAAAGAGAAACTGTCAGGATTCCAGACTTTGGAATTTCCTACAGATTATGCCAGACCAGCTGAAATAGAATATAGAGGGAGAAAGCCTAGGAGTTTAAAATCGATAAAGAAATCAGCCAAAAAATACGTTTACTGGCTCAACGTCATGGGATAACCTTAAACAGTTTGATGTTAAGCAGCGTGAATATTCTCCTGAGTAAATATACGGGTCAAGAATGATATCGTGATTGGTACTGCAATAGCCAACCGTCAGTCACAGACAAACAGAGGGACTGATTGGTTTTTTTGTGAATACACAAGCGCACAGAACACAGCTTACTAATGCTCAAAGTTTTGATGAACTAATTAAACAAGTTCATCAGGATCAAATTGAAGCTCAAATGCATCAAGACTTGCCTTTTGAGAAATTAATTGATGAGTTAGATGTTGAACGTGATGCCTCAAGACACCCTGTTTTTCAGATTCTGTTTGGCGTACAAGGTTTTAAGGCACTTCTGAGAGAACATCCAATGATCAGAAAAATTATTTAAATCCTTTTCAAATAGATGATGTCTATGAGATAGCAAAATTTGATTTGTCTATTTTTATTGATGATAGTCGGGAAGAACTACAGGTAATATTAGTTATGCTACTAGCTTATTCGATAAAGACACAATAGTTAGATTAACTCATCATTATATCCATCTTTTAGAAGAGTTAACTAAAGCACCTAATACAGCGTATAGCTGAAATTAGTTTGCTTACTTCGGTAGAATATAATCAGCTTGTTTACAATTGGAATACAACTGATAAAGAGTATTCGAAAGACAAAACGATTCAGGAGTTATTTGAAGAACAGGCCGCTAAGACTCCAAATAATGTAGCAATAGTATTTGAAAACAAATCATTGACTTATCAGGAGCTAAATGAAAAGAGCAACCAGTTAGCGCGTTACATTAGAGAGCAGTATCAAGAGAAAACACAACAATTACTCACTCCCGACACATTTATTGCCTTATGTCTGGACAGAAGTTTGGAAATGGTTATTGGAATATTGGCAGTGTTAAAAGCTGGAGGTGTTTATGTACCTATTGATCCACAATTACCTCAAGAAGGATTGATTATATCTTGGAGGATACCCAAGCAGCAGATTGTTTTAAGTCAAAGACATTTAGATGAAAAGATTACTTCCGCAGGATAAGGTTATTCACATCGATTTATCAGAAGAATTATATCAGAGAGAAGACAATACAAATCTTGGACAACAGAGTCAATCTACTGATTTGGCTTATGTAATTTATACATCAGGAACTACAGGTAAACCTAAAGGAGTAATCAACACATGGTAATTTGAGCATTTGCTTACCAGTACTGAAGCTTTTGGTATTGATCAGCAAACGATGTATTCTCAGATTATTCTCAACATCATTTGATTGAGCTGTTTCGGAATTATCCGACATTAATTGCTGGAGGTAAACTAATATTATTTCTAAGAAGAGATTAAGCAAAAGGGTAAATCTTATGAAACACATTGCTTCAAAGAAATTCCGCTTCTTACAGTTCTGCAGATTTATTAGAGATCGTTTGAATATTTAGCATTAGATAAATTAAAAACGATTCATGTTGCAGGAGGGAATTATGTCAGCTTGAAAAGATCGAGTAATGGCCGTAGATTGATAAATGTTATGGCCCAACCCAAGGTACAGTTTATACAACGAGCACAATACCGAGAAGATGATTTAAATACAAAAATTGGAAAACCAATAATTAATACAAATGCATATGTTTTAGACAGTAATCAAGCACCTGTTCCAGTTGGGGTGATTCCGGAGAGTTATATATTGGTGGTGCAAGGATTATCCCGCGGCTATCTGAATCGTCCAGACTTAACAGCGGAGCGTTTTGTAAACAACCCATTTGCTACCGAAGCTGATAAAGCAAAAGGATACACCAAATTATATAAAACAGGAGATTTGGTACGCTGGTTGTCAGATGGAAATTTAGAATACATTGGAAGAGGAGACGATCAGGTCAAAATTCGCGGGTATCGTATTGAGTTGGGTGAGATCGAACATGCCATGTCTCAAATTGAAGGGATCAAGCAGGTGTGTGTTTTGGCTAAAGAAAGAAAGACTGAAGCAGCTACTACTAAATATTTGGTGGGTTATTATGTATTAGATTTGGATAAGCCTACAATTGATCAGGTATCAATTATGGAGAAGCTATCCGAAGTTTTACCAGATTATATGGTTCCTACAGCCTTGGTTGCAATGGAATTCTTTCCTTTAACAATCAATGGTAAATTAGACAAACGCGCCTTACCCGATCCAGAATTTACTACTTCTGAAGTAGATTATGTAGGGCCTACTTCTGAAATAGAAGCGGTATTGTGTGAGATTTGGCAAACGGTTCTCAATATAGATAAGATTAGTATAACAGATAATTTCTTTCGCATAGGAGGAGATTCTATATTAAGTATTCAGGTATCGAGCCGTATTCGTCAGGCTGGTTTTGTTTGTCAGGTAAAAGATATTTTTGAATACAAAACCATTGGTAAGTTAGCCGATCATTTAAGTAGAAAGAAATCTGAAGTTACCCTTAAAACGGAACAAGGAGTATTAACGGGCGAGTTGGATTTTCTACCAATACAACAATGGTTTATTGATCAAATCGAAGATGGTACTTTGTCAAGAGCGAACCATTGGAATCAAAGTTTTTTAATTAGAGTTGCAGAATTAAACAGTAATCAATTAATAACAGTTATCAAGGAGTTGGTTGCTTACCATGATGTGCTGCGCATTGTTTACAGCAAAGAGCAGGACCCAATAACAGGAAAATTGAATTGGAGACAGGAATATCAATCGGAAATTATATTGCCAGAACTGAAGACTTTGGATGTAAGTCAACATACGGAGGATGAAGTTCATGATATTCTTACTGTTTGGCAAAGTGCTTTTGATTTAGAACAGGGAAGGTTATTTCAGGTAGGCTATTTGTATGGATATGCAGATGGCAGTGCCCGAATTCATTTTGCCCTGCATCATATGATAGTGGATGGAGTAAGTTGGCGAATTTTAGCTGAAGATATTAAAAATCTATATGAAGGGAAGGCTTTGCCATCTAAGGGCAGTAGTTACCGTCAATGGGTTGAAGAGGTTAAAGAGTATCCGAAGCAGCATCCATTAGAAGAGGTTTATTGGGAAGAGCAATTAAAAGGCATGCCAGATTATCATTTGGCAGCGCATCATAATGAGCCTAGCGAAGCGCATTTTGAGTTGGATACACTACTGACCAAATCATTGCTTCAGGAAGCTTCCGGAGCATATCATACAGAGATTAATGATTTATTATTAACAGCCTTAACGTATGCTCTTCAAGAGATTAATGGACAGGCGATTCAAGGAATTACCTTGGAAGGACATGGAAGAGAAGATATCAATTCAGCCATTGACCACAGCCGAACAGTAGGTTGGTTTACCACAATGTTCCCAGTTAGATTAGAAGTTAGAAACAGTCTGAAAGAGAGCATCCAGTTTGTTAAGGAAAGTATGCGTAACATTCCTAACAAAGGGTTGGGTTTTGGTTCTTTTGCAACCCAGAGTTCCAGCGAGTACACGTATAAAAATGTGGCTCCAATCTATTTTAACTATTTGGGGCAATTTGATACCCAGCAGGAAGAATGGAAGTTTGCTTCAGAGAGCAGTGGCTTGAGTATTGATTCGGCAAATCAGGACCATCATATTATCAGTATAAATGGTAATGTTCGTCATGGCCAAATAGGATTTAATATCGTTACCAAGTTAGGAGCGGAAACTACAAAACAGCTAACAGCTAGTTTTAAAACAGCAATAATAAGAATCATTAAACATTGCAAAGAGCAAGTTGAAGAAGAAGGTAGTAGTTACACCCCAAGTGATTTTAAGTCAATAAAAATCAGTCAAACTTTATTAAGTGAGTTAGAAGTTGCTGCTAAATCGGCTCAAAACGAAATACAGCATATTTACCCAGGCTACCAGTTTACAACAGGGATTTATTTACCATGCTGTGAGCCAGAGCCAAGACGATGCTTATCGTGTGCAATTGCTATTTGATTACCACCAATATCTAGATGTTAATGCTTACATCAATGCCTGGGAGTATTGTATTGCTCAATATCCTAGTTTGCGTACGGCTTTTAATTGGGAGGAAGATATTATTCAGATTATCTATAAGCACGGAAAACTAAATTATCAGTTGCATGATATCAGCCATCTTCTTATTCAGGAAGAGCGAGATGCAGCAATAGAAGTTATTCAGATTGAAGATCGAAAACAGAGTTTTGATTTGACTCAACCTACATTACTTAGGTTGCATATTATCAAACAGGCAGAGGATTATTATACTGTATTAAAAACAGAGCATCATAGTATATCGGATGGTTGGAGCGGACCGATTTTATTAAGCAATCTGGATTCTTATTACCAAGAGCTGATTAATAATAGAACGGTAAAAATAAAAGAAGACACGGCTTATCTTCAAACCCAAGACTATATTGGTAAGCACAAAAATAATGTAGATCGTTATTGGGAAAGCACTTTATCAGAAGTAGAAGGTACCAATGATATCAGTGCATTGCTTAGTCATCCCATCGATTTTAAGACTTATAAGCAGGTAGAAGTGTCTGCCAACAGCAGTTATGAAATCAAAGGAGAATTGTACAATCAATTGAAAGCCTTTACGCAGAAAGAAGGGATTACGATCAATGTAATGATACAGTTTATCTGGCATAAGCTGCTTCATGTATATAGTAATAGTCTGAAGAGTATAGTTGGAACTACAATATCCGGAAGAGAACTTCCTATTGACGGGATAGAGGAGAGTGTAGGTTTGTACATCAATACATTACCCTTGATTATTGATTGGAATAATGAGGGAAGTATCTTGGATCAGTTGCAGCAAATTCAAAAGAAGATTATAGAAATGAACACGCATAGTTTTGCGGATTTGGCAAAATTACAAAAAGAAGGAGAGCGGCTTTTTCATAGTTTGTTCATTTTTGAAAACTACCCTGTGCCAGAAGGAGATGACAACCAAGAAACATCGAATGTAAGTTTAAGAGATGCAATAGAGAAGGTCGATTATCCATTAAATATAATGGCTTTTGAGCAAGGCGAATTATTAACCATTAAGTTCAATTATGATGGTAATTATCTAACGCAGAGTAAAGCGAAAGCACATTTGGCGACCTTGGAGAATATTCTAAATCAGATATTGTCAGATCCTAACAAATCCCATCGTCAAATCAGTTTGTTATCACCAACAGACTACCAGCAGCTTGTTTACAATTGGAACGCAACAGATAAGGCGTATCCAACAGATAAGACGATTTATCAAATGTTTGAAGAACAGGTGCTAAAGACTCCAAATAATGTAGCCTTGGTTTATGAGGGAGAGGAATTAAGTTATAAAGAGCTAAATGAAAAGAGCAACCAGTTAGGACGTTACATTCGAGAACAGTATCAAGAAAAAACTCAAAGTACTTTACAGCCAGATACGCTCATTGCTTTATGTCTGGATAGAAGTCTGGAAATGATTATTGGGATATTGGCGGTATTAAAAGCTGGAGGTGCGTATGTACCTATCGATCCTACAATTCCGCAAGAGCGCATTGATTTTGTATTGGAAGATACCCAGGCACAAATAATATTGAGCCAAAGACATATAGAGCGTCTTAATAGTTTACCGCAAGAGAAAGTGGTTTATATTGATTTAACAGAAGAACTGTATAAAAAAGAGGATGATACAAATCTTGATCAATACAGTCAATCTACTGATTTAGCTTATGTAATTTACACCTCAGGAACCACAGGTAAACCTAAAGGAACGATGTTAAATCA
>NZ_JBXBAV010000086.1:0-71988 GCF_056783245.1 Flavobacterium sp. TC780
AAGGTTAATACATGCTCCTGTTGTTAGGGAGGCAGCACTTTCTTATTATAAGCATAAAATGGAAAAAGATAATTTACATTTTTTTGATTCATTTGATGCTTTTGTTGCTTATTTAGGTAGCGTAACTTTTAAGGCAACTATGCTTATTAAAGGTTCTAGAGGAATGGCTCTGGAAAGAACCTTAAATTATATTTAAAATAACGCTATAAATAATTCTAAAAAAAGCCATCTGACACGTCAGATGGCTTTTTGTTGTTTAAATACTCATCAAAAAACCGATAAGGTTTTCTTTTTTGTTTAGTTCTAGTTTTTTTCTTAATCGATAACGAGCGAGCTCAACTCCTCCGTTTGAAATATTCATGATTTCGGCAATTTCTTTAGTTGACATATTCATTAATAAATAAGTTGCTAAATCTAGCTCTCTAGGTGAGATTTTAGGATACTTTTCTTTTAAGCGTTTTAAGAATTCAAAATGTACATTTTTTATGTGTTTCTCTAAATCTTTCCAACTCTTATCTGTATTTACTTCCTTAGTAATACTTTTGTTGAGTTTGTTGAATTGAAACTTTGTTGATTCATCAAATGTTTCAATGTCAATTTCTTTTAGTTTCTGTATAATTCCGTTTAGGATTTTGTTTTTCTTTACTACTTGCAGGGAGTTGTTAACTAATTCTTTGTCCTTTGTGAGTATTTTTATCTGTAGCTTGTCATTTTTTAATTTTTCAATTTCTTTTTCTAATTGATATTGTTCTTGTCTTATTTTGGATTCTTTTTCTAGATAGAGTCTTCTTTGCTCAATTGTTTCATAATATTTATTTTTTCTAATTTTCATTTTGATACGATAGGAGGTAAAGTAAATCCCTACTAGTATAAGTATGAAGTAAATTATGTAGGCCAATGGATGTCTGTACCAAGGTGGCGAAATGGTAAATGAAATTGTGTCAACTTCTGATTGTATTCCGTAGCTATTTCTCACCTTTACTTTCATATTGTAATCCCCTTCAATTAAATTGGTGTATTCTTTTACTGATATTGTTGACCAATTGCTCCACTTTTCATCAAAAGGCTCTAATTGATAAGAGTATTCTACATTTTCAAGACTTTCATAAGTAGGAGACGAAAAGGTAAATCTAACATGATTTGATGTGTAAGGAATAGAATGATTTATGGAGACTTTTGTTTGATTTCCAAATGTCAGGGTATCGTTTGCGTATGTAAAAGTTCGAATAAATACATTGGGTTTTGTTACTATATTGTTTATCAACTGGGAGTCATAATGTGCTAATCCGTCTGTTAGTCCAATGAAAATGTTTTGTGGATCAATGGTATTAACAGAGAGATAGTTGGGGACAAGATTGCCTGTTAAGCTTGAAAATGGGGCTACAATATTTTTGTAATTTCCGTCTGGTAACTTAACAAGTTCTCCTAATGATTCATTGAATACATACCAAAGATTGCTATTTGAATCTTCAAAAAGTGAATTAATTGTAGGTATGCCTTTAAAAACAGCGCTCATTTTTTCATCTTTAAAGAATTTTTCTTGCTCTTTTGAATATTTGTAAAAATGATTATTAGTTTGAAAATAAAGACTTTTGTTTATTTTTTGAATGCTTCCAATACCTTTTTTCTTCGAGTATATTATGAATTACTTTTATTGATTTAATTTTTTTTAAATCTTCAGATAATTCTATTTGATATAAGACTTCAGTCTTTTAACCATAAATAATTATTGTCTAGTTCAAATAAATTGGAGGATTTATTAAATCCAGTAATTTGATTTCGAAATTCTAAGCCATTTTGGGTTTTTTCAAATAATGCAAAACCACTATAATTAGATCCTATAATATAATTAGGACGATTAGGGACTTTTCTAAAACCGAAATAACCATTTTTGTCCAATATCTTTATAGCTTTATTATCTTTTATAATTAATGCACCTCTGTTGTTGGCACATATTAATTCATTATCAATAAGCTGAATGTTCCATGCTTGCGTATTAGTGCCTTCTACAAGGGAAAAAGCATCTTCTTTAAAAGCATATTCCAAACATGATAAAAAACACCTTGATTTGTTGCTACATATAAATAGCCATTATGGATGACTGATGCATAGACAGTGCTAATGTCGTAACTGAATCCGAAGTATGTGAATGGAGAACTTTCATTTATAAATGCAATACCATTATCTAACCCTAACCAAAGATTGTTTTTGTTGTCAATATATGACGTTAGTACAGTATTGTTTTGTAAACCTTTTTTGCGATCTATGTGTTGGATTATTTTTCCATTTAGGTCTGATATAATAATACCGTTTAAAACTGAATTCAAGACAATAAATTTATCTTTTATAGTAACTCCTCCCAATGAACTTATTTTTTTCTTATAAATGCATTTGCTTCAGTATCCCATGGTGCTATTTTTTCATTGCTATAAATAAAGAGCCCTTTTTCTAAAGTTGCAATAAGAATTTTATTATCGGGTAGTTTGAACATGGCCCATATTTCGACATTGTTCAATGTTGTTGTACCTTTTAAAGGATATAATTTTTCATTCTTGTATTCTAATATACCAAGTGATTTGTCTTGAATGTAAATTGTATTATCTATTTGGAAAGAAAACTGAAAACGTTTAGGTGCTTGAATTGTTTTTATTTTATTGTCTTTGAAGATGTAAATTGCTAGAAATGATTGAAAATAGACTTCGTCTTTTGTAATATGAATTTTCCATAAAAAATCTAACTCCTGATTATTTGTTGATTTAAGCAGTTGTGTAAAGAAGTGTATTTTAATTTGCCTTTCGAGTCTGCTTGGAAATAGCCGAATTCTTTATATCCACCAGCATATATTCTGTCTGAATTATCAACTTTTAGCACACCTGTGCAACTGATGTCAGTTGGGTAGAGATACTTAAGTCCATGAAGAACCATCAAACTGGATGAGTCCACTATTGTTAGCAAAATATAATTTCCATTTTTATCCTGATCTATATCCCAGTTTTGAGTTCCTCCTTTGTATTCGGTTCGTTTGTAGTTTTGGATATCTGGTACACCGATATTTTTGACTTGTGCTAATATTATAGTTGAGTAAGAATAAAAACGAAACTGTTATGATGTTAAATTTTGTAAAATTCATGATTACATTACAATAGGTTTAAAGGTTTTTTTGCTTTTTAGATTATTTATAAAATTCTTATAATATTAATTTTGATGAGGTGTGTTTTTAAAATTATATGTGTTAATAAAGCTAAAGTAGTTGATTTATATTATATGTAGTGTTTATCTCAGTTTTATGTTTTAAATAGCCTAATTTTATTTTTATAATATTGATTATCATCTTATTGTAATTTTTTTGATGTGTTTTTGTCTAGTCTTAATTTTGATTTTGATGTGTTTTTGTAGTGATTTATAATTGCGTATATTAAAAAAAAGAAAGTATTATTGTTTCAAATTACTAATTAATTAACCAAAATTTTTAGAAAAATGAAATTAATAAAATTGCTTGTTTTTTGTTTTTCATCTATTCTATTCTCAGTTTATGCTCAAGCGCAAGACGTTACCATAAACGGAATAGTTAATGATGAAAATGGTATGCCAGTACAGGAGCATCTGTTGTAATAAAAGGAACAGGAAAGGGAACGTCTTCTGATTTTGACGGGAAGTTTCAGCTTAAAGCACCTTGTTAATGGGGTTTTGACAATCACTTTTATAGGTTATGCTACTATTAATGAACCAATAAATGGTAGAAATAGGATAGTTGTACAATGCGTCCAGAATCACAAACTTTAAATGAGGTTGTTGTTATAGGATATGGTACGCAAAAGAAAAGTGTAGTAACAGGTGCAATTTCTAAAGTAAGAAGCCAAGATATTGAAAATCTACCGATATCAAGAGTTGAGCAAACTTTACAAGAGGAAGAGTTTCTGGGGTTACTATTGCTGCGAGTTCTCGGGCAATCCTCGGAGCATCCTCTAATATTCGTATCGTGGTATAACTACACTTGGAAATAATAATCCATTATGGGTTGTTGATGGAGTAGTGGTCGATGCTGGCGGAATTGGTTATTTAAACCAATCTGATATCGCATCTATAGAAGTATTGAAAGATGCCGCTTCTCAAGCTATTTATGGTGCAAGAGCAGCAGCTGGAGTTATTATCGTTACTACCAAAAAGGGAAAATCAGGTAAGATGAGTGTTAACTATAATGGCTATACTGGTTTTTCTTCAGCAGCAAGAAAATTAGATCTTTTAAATGCTACTGAGTATGCAACTTTAAGAAATGAGAAGTATGCAAACGGATATGTTAAAAAGATCCAACGGATATTTTTGCATTACCTTTTCCAAATCCTAATGCATTAGGTACTGGAACAGATTGGCAATCAGTTATTTTTAATGATAGTGCAGCACGTATTGGTCAGGAGTTAAGCTTATCTGGAGGAAATGATGTTTCTACTTTTTATGCGTCTTTTGGTCTTTTCGGAGCAGGAAGGTATAGTAACAACGGATATTTCTAAATATAATAGAAAGAACATTCGTTTAAACTCAACTCACAAAATATCCAAATCAATTACTTTTGGTCAAACATTATTTTTCGAGAGAAAACAACAGGATTAGGAATGCAAATAGTTTATACGGCGGGCCTTTAGCATCAGCGATCAATTTAGATCCAATTACTCCTGCAATCGTGACTGATCCTAATACGGCTGCTTTACCACCATATTCTGTAGGTATTGCCGATGGTAAAGGAATTATAAGAGATCCTAATGGGAATCCTTATGGGGTTTCGACAATAGTTACCCGAGAGATGTTTAATCCATTGGCTTATACACAAACTAGACTAGGGAATTATGATTGGGCAGATAATTTTGTTGGAAATGCCTATATGGAAGTTGAGCTAATAAAAGGCTTAAAATTCAGAACTACATTAGGAGGTAAATTGGCTTATTGGGGGTTTGAGAATTTCACACCAGTTTTTTTCTTATTTAAATTCAGATAATATTACAAAGCTAAAATAGCAAGGTACAAACACAAACAAAGGTTTTGAATAGAAATATGAGAATGTAGCTTCTTATACAAAAAGCATAGCAAATCATAATTTCAGTGTATTGGTAGGTCAAGGTGCCTATGTTGATAATAGAAATAGCGGTACAACTATTACTTATACTAATTTGCCGATTGATAGTTATAAAGATGCCTCTTTTAATTTTAATCTTCCAAAGGATCAGATAAATGCTACTGCTACTACAGGAAATCAACATAGAGTAACCTCTATATTTTCTAGGTTAACTTACGATTTTAAAGAAAAATACCTGCTGACAGGAATCATCCGTAGAGATGGATCTTCAAGATTTGGATCAAATAATAAATATGGTACATTTCCTTCATTCTCTTCAGGATGGGTTCCAACAAAAGAAGCTTTTTGGGTTGAAAATAAGGTTGTAAATCAATTGAAATTTAGAGGTGGTTATGGAGTAACTGGTAATGATAATATTGGAGATTTTAAATATTTAGCAACAGTAGGAGATGGCCGTAATTATACTATAGGAACATCAGGATCAGTAACTATAGGAAATAGCCCTAATGCACCATCAAATCCAGATCTAAAATGGGAGGAAACAAGCCAGACAAATATAGGTTTAGAAGCGACTTTCTTCAATGATTTCAATTTGACTTTTGATTGGTATATTAAAAAAATTACAGGAATTCTACAGGAAATTTCATTACCAGGTTATGTTGGTTCAGGGAATCCAACAGGAAATGTTGCTGATATGGAAAATAGAGGTATCGATCGAATTAGGATATCGTAAAAAAATAGGACAAGTTAATGTGTCTTTAAATGCTAATGTATCTTATCTAAAAAATGAAGTGACCTATTTGGGACGTGGAATTGATTTTCTCCCATGGGTGAGCAATATCAAGCCGCTACTTATGATATTACAAGAACACAGGTTGGACAACCTTATGGATCTTTCTACGGATTTAAAACAGCAGGTATTTTTCAAAATCAAAATGAAATTAATGCCTATAAAAATGCGGCTGGAGGACTAATTCAGCCAGATGCTAAACCTGGAGATTTTCGTTGGATTGATATAGATGGAGATGGTAAAATTACTGCAGATGACAGAACATTTATTGGCAGTCCAATACCAAAATATACTTTTGGATTTACAATTAATTTAGATTACAAAAACTTTGATTTATTAATTTTTACACAAGGAGCTGCAGGAAATAAGATTTTCCAGGGATTACGTAGGTTAGATATTGAAAACTCTAATTATCAAACGAAAGCTTTAGGCCGTTGGACTGGTGAAGGGACATCAAATACTTTTCCAAGATTAACGTCAGATGATACAAACAAAAACTTTAATAATCCTTCTGATTTCTATCTTGAAAAAGGAGATTACGTAAGATTGAAAACAATTCAGTTGGGATATTCATTGCCAACTAAAGTTATTGGACAAATAGGTTTAGAAAAAACAAGAGTGTATTTAACGGGGGAGAACCTATTTACTTTTACTAAGTACACTGGATATGATCCCGAAATTGGAGCAAACAATGCTGATGGAAATGTTATGGGTATCGATAGAGGGTTTTATCCTCAAGCAAGACAATAATGTTAGGGGTTAATTTACAATTTTAATAAAACAAGAATCATGAAATTAAAAAATATAAAATATTCACTAGTTGCGTGTGGAGCACTTTTTACTGTTTTGTCCTGCAGTGAGGATTTTTTAACGGTAGAACCAAAAGGAACTTCATTAGAGGCTAATTATTATAAAAAATGAGAGCCAGGCTTATGCTGGATTGGTAGCTGTTTATGATATACTTGGTAAGCAGTCTAAAGGATTTGAAAATATGATTTGCATGCTAAATGCAGGTTCAGATGAATTTATACGCTGGTGGTGGTGGTGCCACAGATGGTGCAGGAATACACGGTTTTTCAGATTATTCTCTTAGTCAATCAACAATTCCTCGTAGTTTTTGGGAAGATTTTTATCGAGGGATTTTTAGAGCAAATGTGTTGCTTCAAAAGTTACCAGCAGTACCTATGGATGAAACAAAAAAAGTGAGATTTACTTTACGAAAACAAAGGCATTACGCGCTTATTATTATTTTGAATTGATTCGTACTTTCAGAAATGTTCCATTGATTTTAGAGCCAATACCAACTGCCGATATTTTTAATGTAGTTCAGGCAACTCCTGAGGCAATATATGCACAGATAGAGAAAGATTTGAAAGAGTCACTTCCCGGATACCAATTATAATTACAAATATGGGAGACGAAGCAGGTCGTTTATCACAAGGTGCAGCCAAAGCATTGTTAGGTAAAGTTTATTTATACCAAGGGAAAAATGCATTAGCAGCAGCAGAATTTGTTGATGTAAACGGTACTCCTGGAGGCAGGCGTATGGATACAGATTGGTAGATAATTTTGCAGATTTATGGAAGATAAGTAACAAATTTAATTCAGAAGCGATAATTGAAGTTTCTCATACAGACAAAAGTAATGCTGATTGGGATTTTTGGGGAGGTGGAAAAGACGAGGGTAACTCAGTTTGTATTATGGTTGGGCCTAGAGGATATAATAGATTAGTAAATTCAACTGCACCAGATTATGTAGCGGGATGGAGTTTTAATACAGTAACTCAAAAGTTGTATGATGTTTTAAAAGGCGATCCTCGTTTTGAAGCTACCATTCTTGATATGAAAGCATTGAAAGCGGCTAAACAAGCAGATTGGGCTCCTAATTATGATGATACAGGGATTTTTTTGAAAAAATTCATGCCTTTAAAATCTGATATTTCTACAGGAGGTGGTTCAGCAGATTTAAATTATAAACAAGATGTATATGCGATTCGTTTAGCTGATACTTATTTAATGGAAGCTGAAGCATTGGGAGCTACAGGAGCAGAGCACAAGCCTTATTAGATGCAGTTAGAGCACGTGTAAGTTTGCAGGACCAGTTCCAGTTTCTATGGATGCAATTATGTTAGAAAGAAGAAAAGAGTTAGCAGGAGAAGGGCATCGTTGGTTGGATCTATTAGTAAGAACAGGTAGAGCAGCAGCAGCTTTAGCTTTTAAGGGATTTACGCCAGACAAAAATGAAATTTGGCCAATTCCTTTTAAAGAATTAGAAAATACTAAAATTGTTCAAATACTAATAACAATTAAATAAAAATCATATGAGTTGGATGCTTGGTTCAAGAGTTGTGCCTATTTATTTGACAACACATTAAGTTCATTAACAAGCTATAAGTTGATAAGTAGGTACAGGAAATGGAGGCTGCTAAAATTAAACATCAAAATGCTTAGATTTACAATTACACCAGTGGCAGGAAAAGTAAATGTATATTTATTAGAATCTGGAAAAAAAGATGTTCTAAATTCCTATTGGAAAGTAGGCAAAACGGAGTATTTTGGAAAAATGGCATTTGAAATTTCTTTGCCAGATGCAGGAAAATATACAGTAGAACATACCGTTGTTGGTCGTGGTGGAACGACTAATATTGCTACCAAAGAAATTATCGTTGCTACTTCAGATCCTGAGAAAGGAAATCTAGTAAAAGGAGGTAATTTCTCTAATGCTGCAGATCAGGCACAATGGACAATTTTAAACCTTAGTACGACAGGAGAAGCTTTTTGGTCTTTTGCAAATAGCAGTGCAACAATTCATTCTTCAGGAGGATGGGCTCAGGAAGCAATTTATCAAGCTATAGATGTTGTAAAAGATAAAGAATATACAATTGACATGCTAGTTTCAAGTTCAAGTGGATCTAATGATACCTGGTTTGAAGTATATGCAGGAAAATCGATGCCAGTTTCGGGTGTTGAATATAAAGATAATAAAGTGATGGGATTGAGCACATGGGATGGTTGTGCAAAAACTGCTTTTTCAGGAATGTTATCTATTGTAGGATGCACTAAAAATAGCGTAACAGGAACAGTCAGTAATGTCGTGAAATTTACTGAAACAGGTAAAATCTATTTGTTAATTCGTAGCGGTGGAAGTGTTTTTACTCCAAATGGAATTACTGTGACTGATATTGAGTTAAGAGGAAAATAATTAAGAATTGAATTGGTTTTAAGTTAGGTAGTAGAATAGCCCATATTCTTTATGACTATGGGCTATTTTTAAATCATTTAGATATTAAAAGTTTATTTTATTGACATTGAAAATGCCATTAGAATTTGCGTATTAAAAATTAAATAATGAAAAAAAACAGCTATAAGATTTTTTGCTTATTGATTACGTTGACAGCATTTTCGCAACAACAAAAAAATAAGCAAGAGTTTACAACAAAAGGGAAGAAAATCACAGTTTATACAACAGCAGACAATTCAAAATTAAGAATAACACCAACAGCTAACTTAGTTTTTTCATCATCGAAACAGCCTTTGGAAACCGAAATAGCCGTTTTTGTAGAACCTAAAAAGACTTTTCAGACTTTTATGGGAATTGGAGGTGCTATTACTGATGCAAGCGCTGAGGTTTTTGCCAAATTGTCGAAAGAAAAACAAGTTGAATTTTTAAAAGCGTATTACGATACTCAAAATGGGATAGGCTATTCATTGCTAAGAACAACAATACATAGTTCTGATTTTAGTAGTGAAAGTTATACTTATGTAGAAGAAGGAGATAAAGATTTAAAAACGTTCTCTATTGGTCATGACAGAAAATATCGCATACCAATGATTAAAGAGGCTATGAAAGTAGCCAATAATAATCTTGTTTTGTATATAGCTCCTTGGAGTCCGCCAGCATTTATGAAAAGCAATAAAGACATGTTAAAAGGAGGGACTTTATTACCAGAATATAATCAGGCTTGGGCAAATTATTATGTGAAATTTATAAAAGCATACGAAAAAGAGGGAATGCCTATTTGGGGAACATCAGTTCAGAATGAGCCAATGGCAACGCAAACATGGGAATCGTGTATTTATTCGGCAGAAGCAGAGAGAGATTTTATTAAAAACTTTCTAGGACCAACAATGAAAAAAGCAGGCTTAGGTGATAAAAAAATTATTGCTTGGGACCATAATCGGGATTTAATGAACCAAAGAGCCAACGTGATTTATTCTGATCCCGAAGCTTCAAAATATGTTTGGGGAATGGGATTTCATTGGTATGAAACATGGACAGGCGGAGCGCCAATGTTTGATAATGTAAAACAAGTAAATCAAGATTATCCAGATAAAAAGCTAATGTTTACTGAAGGTTGTATCGAAAAATTCGACACTGCTAAATATCAATTTTGGCCAAACGCTGAAAGATATGGAATCGCTATGATTAATGATTTTAATAATGGCACAGTGGGTTGGACAGATTGGAATATTCTTTTGGATCAACACGGTGGACCAAATCACGTAGGGAACTTTTGTTTTGCCCCAATACATGCAAATACAACTACAGGAGAATTAATTTACACTCCATCATATTACTATATCGGACACTTTTCAAAATTCATTCGCCCAAATGCAAAAAGAGTAAGTACAGCAGTAAGCAGAAGCTCTTTACTAAGTACATCATTTCTTAATACAGATGGTAAAATGGTTACGGTTGTAATGAATCAAACAGATTTAAGCTTGACTTACAGCTTAATTATAGCATCAGAAAAAACAGTTGTTATAATACCAGCTCGTGCCATACAAACGTTAGTTTACTAAAAATAAAAGATAAAGATGAATCAATATTTAAATAAAATTATAAAAGCTACATTATTGGTTGCAATAGTGCTATTGCAGGTAAAATGCTCTTCATCTAGTGATACTACACCAACTTCGCCTGTCATAATAGATCCACCAGTTACCATAACAAACGATGTAGATTTTTGGCTAACCAAAGGAGACCAATCCGTATTACTTACTAAACAAAACGGGGTTCTTGGATTTAGCACCACAGCAAATTCATATGCAAATATAGAAGTAAGCGAATCTCAGAAATACCAAACAATCGATGGTTTCGGTTATACATTAACAGGAGGGAGTGCTACCGTAATTAATCAATTAACGACTCAGAAAAAAAGGATCTTTTGCAAGAATTGTTTGGCTCGACCGAAACCTCTATTTCAATAAATTATATAAGAATAAGCATTGGAGCATCAGATTTAAATGCTACGCCTTTTACCTATAATGATTTGCCAAAAGGAGATACAGATCTTGATTTGATCAAGTTTAGTCTAGATCCTGATAAGAATGGGGTAATAGCACTTTTGAAAGAAATTTTAGTAATTAATCCAAATATTAAAATTTTAGCAACCCCTTGGTCAGCGCCACTTTGGATGAAAGACAAAGATAGTTTTGTTGGAGGAAGTCTAAAAACACAATATTATGATGTGTATGCAAAATATTTTGTGAAATACATTCAGCAAATGAAAAACGAAGGGATTATAATTGATGCAGTAACTCCACAAAATGAACCATTGCATGACGGTAATAACCCAAGTATGCATATGACAGCTGTAGAGCAAGCTAATTTTATAAAAAATAATTTAGGTCCAGCTTTTAAGAATGCTAATATCACAACCAAGATTATTGCTTACGATCATAATTGTGATAATATACAATATGCAATGACAATTCTTGGAGATCCTATTGCAAGTCCTTTTGTTGATGGTGCAGCATTTCATTTATATGCAGGAAATATAAATGCTCTTTCAACTGTTCATAATGCTTTCCCAAATAAAAATCTATACTTCACAGAACAGTTTACCTCATCAACAGGAGAATTTAAAGGAGATTTAAAATGGCATCTTAAAAATGTGATAATTGGCTCAATCCGTAATTGGAGTAAAAATGCATTAGAATGGAATTTAGCAAACGACGGATCTTTTGCACCACATACACAAGGAGGTTGCACCACCTGCAAAGGAGCATTAACAGTTAATTCAAGTGACTCTTTTAATCGAAACGTGGCGTATTATATTATAGCTCATGCTTCAAAATTTGTTCCAGTAGGTTCAGTAAGAATCTCGAGTAATATAAGTGGGAATTTGCAAAACGTAGCTTTTGTCACTCCAGCAGGTAAAAAAGTTTTAATCGTAGAAAACGATGGAGATACCAGCGAGATATTCAATATAAAATTTAACGGAAAGTGGGTTACAACATCATTGGACGGAGGTTCAGTTGGGACTTATACTTGGAAATAATAGTAGTTAATAATAAGTATCATTTAGAGATTGAATAAATAAAACAGCTATATGAAAAAAATAATATTCCCATTATTAGTATTGTTTTCATTGACATCGTTTGGACAAGGATTTTTGCGACAAAGTGGGAAAAACATTGTAGATGGACAAGGAAATAATATAGTGTTAAGAGGATTAGGTTTAGGAGGATGGATGGTTCAGGAAGGGTACATGATTCAGACGGAACCATTTGCAAGTCCACAGTATAAGATAAAACAAAAAATAACAGATTTGATAGGTATTCAAAAAACAGAAAAGTTTTATGAGGCATATCGCGCTAACGGAATAACCAAAAGAGATATAGATTCGCTAGCCAAATGGGGTTTCAACTCTATACGTTTACCAATGCATTATAATTTATATACACCACCAATTGAAGCAGAGAAAAATGGTGAGATCACTTGGATAGAAGAAGGTTTTACAATGACTGATAACCTATTAAAATGGTGTGCAGAAAATAAAGTATATCTTATTTTAGATCTTCACGCTGCACCTGGAGGACAAGGTAA
Source organism: Flavobacterium sp. TC780 (assembly GCF_056783245.1). Taxonomy (NCBI): domain Bacteria; kingdom Pseudomonadati; phylum Bacteroidota; class Flavobacteriia; order Flavobacteriales; family Flavobacteriaceae; genus Flavobacterium; species Flavobacterium sp. TC780. Next base: position 12,690 of record NZ_JBXBAV010000086.1, read on the forward strand.
AGATGCTGCAATTTCAGATTATGATGATACAAAACCATCTCTTTGGGAAAGTGAAGTCAATCGTAAAAAAATGACTGAATTATGGCGAAAACTAGCTTTGCGTTATAAAGATAATCCTTGGATAGGAGGGTATGATATTATAAATGAACCCAATTGGAATTTTACAGGAACAAATAAAAATGGCTGTGATGAAACTTCAAATGCGCCTTTGCGTGAACTTCAGGTCTCTATTACAAAAGCAATTCGAGAAGTTGATAAAAACCACATGATTATTATTGAAGGAAATTGCTGGGGGAATAATTACAACGGAATGTTTCCTTTATGGGATGATAATATGGTTTTGAGTTTTCATAAATATTGGAACTATAATACAACGGCATCAATTCAGAAAATGTTGGATTATAGAGAACAATATAATGTGCCGATCTGGATGGGAGAAGGTGGCGAAAATTCGAATGTTTGGTTTAAAGATGCTATTTCTTTATTTGAATCAAATAATATAGGATGGGCATTTTGGCCTATGAAAAAAATTGAAAACATAGCAGGAATTGCTTCAGTTACCAAAACACCAGAATATGAAAAACTACGTCTATATTGGAAAGATGGAGGAGAGAAACCAAGTCCAGATTTTGCAGAAAAAGCATTAATGCAATTAGCCAAAAATTTTAAATTAGAGAATACCACAATAAAGACAGACGTACTTGACGCAATGTTCCGTCAAGTACGTACAAATGACACTAAAAGTTATAAAAAGCATGTTTTACCAGGAAAGATATTTGCAACCGAATATGATTTGGGAACAAATGGATTTGCTTACTCTGATAAAGATTTTGTAAATTATCGCGTAGAAACGGGAGCATTTGAAGAATGGAATAAAGGAAAAATTATGCGAAATGATGGAGTAGATATTTTACCTTGTAAAGATGATTCTTCAAATGGATATCAGGTATCTTTTATCGAGAATGAGGAGTGGTTGCAATTTACAGTAATAACAAAAACAGCACAAACATTTGATATTGCAATTCGATATTTTAGTGTAAAAGACGAAGGGCAATTACATCTGGAAAACGAGACAGGCAAAATATCAAATACAATTATACTTCCAGTAACAGGAAATAATGCAACATGGAAAACAATTGTGCTTAAAGGAGTAAAATTGAAAAAGGGAGAAAATAAAATAAAAGTTGTTTTTGATAAGGGAGGATTCAATTTGAACTACTTAGATTTTACGGTAGCTAAGAAGTAAGATATTTTTAAAAAAAGTAAAGTAAAATATATAAAAGAATTTGTAATTAATATTTTTGTTAGATTAGTTTATTCCATTATATCCTTCAGATTAAACAGGAGCTATAATGGATTAAAAAACCTTAATTATGAAAAGAATAAACAAGTTAGTCGCTCTAGTATTATTTTTGTCCTTTTGTGGAGTTTATGGACAAAACTTAAAAATAATGACATACAATATCCGTTTAGATGTTGCTTCAGACGGAGAAAATGCATGGCCTAATCGTAAAGATTTTTTTACGTCACAAATGCAATTTTATGCTCCAGATATATTTGGAGTACAAGAAGCAATGCCAAACCAAATTAACGATATTGCAACTGCATTACCAAGTTACAATCATGTAGGTATTGCTAGAGAAGGAGATGGTAAAGGCGAATCATCTTCTATATTCTATAAAAAAGATAGATTTTTAGTGCAACAATCCAATACATTTTGGCTTTCAGAAACTCCAGATATAATCTCGAAAGGATGGGATGCTGCTTACAATAGAGTTTGTACTTATGCACTTTTTAAGGATTTAAAAACTAAAAAAATATTTTGGGTTTTTAATACTCATCTTGACCACATCGGGGAAGAGGCAAGAACCAAAGGATTAGAGCTTATTCTGTCTAAAATAGAAAAAGTAAATACTAAAGGATATCCTGTGTTTCTTATGGGGGATTTTAATTCAGAACCCAATACAGAACGTATTATCTCTCTGAAAAAAGTAATGAACGATACTCGTAATATTTCAGAAGAAAAGCCATTTGGACCATCTGGAACCTTTAACGATTTTAAGTATGATCAACCAGTTATATTATTACTAGATTACATATTTATTTCTAAGAATAACAATCTAAAAGTAAAAAAGCACGCCGTTTTAAGTGATTCTGTAGATTTGAAGTACCCATCAGATCATTTTCCTGTCTTAATTGAAATTTATTAAGCCTTGCTTTTATAAGTTTCAAACTATTGATGGTTTTGGATTTTCATCAAATGATTGAAGTGTTGAAAACTATCAATGAATTATAAAAATCAATATCAAATTAATATTTATTTTATGAAAAGAATTACAACATTGACTTGCTTGATGCTATCATTTTTTGCGATAGCACAGCAGGAAACAATCGATCAAAAAGTAAATGCGTTGTTAAACAAAATGACGTTGGAGGAGAAAATAGGACAACTCAATCAATATACAGGCAATAATGCAGCAACGGGACCGATTACTATAAACCCAAACAAACAAGCCGAAATTAAAGATGGTTTAGTGGGGTCAATGCTGAATGTTGTTGGAACAAAATATACCCGTCAATATCAAGAATTAGCAATGCAATCCCGTCTTAAAATACCATTGTTGTATGGTCAAGATGTGATACATGGTTTTAAAACCACATTTCCCATTCCGTTAGGAGAAGCTGCAAGTTGGGATTTGGCAGCAATAGAACTTTCGGCTAGAGTTGCAGCAACAGAAGCTGCTGCAAGTGGAATTCATTGGACATTTGCTCCAATGGTTGATATAGGGCGTGATCCTCGATGGGGGCGTGTAATGGAAGGAGCAGGAGAAGATAGCTATTTAGGATCAAGAATAGCATATGCAAGAGTAAAAGGTTTTCAAGGAGATAAGTTAGGAAGTCTAAATTCGGTGATGGCATGTGTAAAACACTTTGCAGCATATGGAGCAGCTATTGGTGGTAGAGATTATAACTCTGTAGATATGAGTGAGCGAATGTTATGGGAAACCTATTTACCTCCTTTTAAAGCGGCACTTGATGCAGGAGCAGCAACATTTATGAATTCGTTTAATGATATTAACGGAATTCCGGCAACAGGAAATGCACACTTGCAAAGAGATATTTTAAAAGGAAAATGGAATTTTCAAGGTTTCGTAGTTTCAGATTGGGGATCTATAGGAGAAATGGTTGCCCATGGATATTCTAAAGATAATAGAGAAGCCGCACTAGCTGCAATTACTGCAGGTAGCGATATGGACATGGAAAGTAATGCCTACAGATATAACTTAGCAGCATTGATAAAAGAAAACAAAGTTTCGATAGAGTTGGTTGATGATGCAGTAAAAAGAATCTTGCGTAAGAAATTTGAGTTAGGATTATTTGATGATCCATACAAAAATTCTAATCCAAATAGAGAGAAAAAAGAATTAAATAATCCAGAACATCGTAAAGCAGCTCGTGATGTAGCAGCAAAAAGTATAGTTTTATTAAAGAATGATAATGAGATTTTACCTCTTTCTAAAAATATAAAAACAATTGCATTTATTGGACCAATGGTAAAAGAATACAAGGCCAATATGGGATTTTGGGCAGTTGAATTACCAGAAGTTGATTATACTAAATGGGTAGTTTCGCAATGGGATGGTTTACAAAAGAAAGTAGGTAAGAATACTAAATTATTATATGCTAAAGGTTGCGAGGTAGAAGGAGATAACAAAGATGGTTTTGCAGAGGCAATTGCTACAGCTAAACAAGTTGATGTGGTGATTTTAAGTATTGGAGAGCGACATGATATGAGTGGAGAAGCCAAAAGCCGAAGCAATATCAATTTACCAGGGGTTCAGGAAGACTTAGTAAAAGCAATTCAGGCAACAGGAAAACCAGTTATCGTTTTGGTAAATGCAGGAAGACCTCTTGTATTTAATTGGACAGCCGATAATGTTCCTGCTATTCTTTATACATGGTGGTTAGGTAGCGAAGCAGGAAACGCTATTGCAGATGTATTATTTGGAGATTATAATCCGTCAGGAAAATTGCCAATGACATTCCCAAGAGAAGTTGGACAAATCCCTATTTACTACAATCATTATAGTACTGGAAGACCAGCACAAGATGAAAATGCAAAAGGATATGTTTCCTCTTATACAGACTTGAAAAACAGTCCTAAATTTCCTTTTGGATATGGATTAAGTTATACTAAATTCGATTATTCGGATTTAAAATTGTCTACAACAAAAATGAAAAGCAGTGAAAAAATCCAAGTTTCTTTTCAGTTGAAAAACACAGGAAAAATAGCTGGAGAAGAAGTGGTTCAATTGTATTTAAAGGATAAATTCGGATCCGTTGTAAGACCAGTTTTAGAACTTAAAGATTTTCAAAAAGTAAAATTAAATGCAGGAGAAACTAAAACAATTCAGTTTACAATTGATAATGAAAAATTATCTTTTTATAATGACAAAATAGAGTGGGGTTCAGAACCAGGAGATTTTGAATTAATGATAGGCTCATCATCTGCAGATATTCGTTTGAAATCGACTTTTGAATTGCAATAAGAATTCATCTAATAATAAATAAAGGGGTTTTTAAAGCCCCTTTATTTATATATAATTTCAATGAAATTTATTTTAATATTTTTTTGAAATTAAATTTTAACGTATTCATAAACCCTTGTTCTACAATATCAATTCCAAGGCCGGTATTACTGTCAGCAATAGTATGATGAGCAGATCTGAATTCTTCAAAATCTCTTTCAGGAATTTCTAAGTTAACTAATGGTTTGAAATCTATATATGCAGTTCCACCATTTTTAGTAATTTTTTTGCGAGTTACATAATCAAAATAAGGATTGTTGATTGTACATTCCTGTATAGTGTATTTTTCCTGAGTATCTATTTTTTGATCGGTATAAACATTGATTTCATATTTTTCGTTATCAAAATTATGCCAGAACGGAAAGTCTTTGTGCATAAAATCTCTTGCGTTTTCTTTAACCATATTTCGGTCAAAGTACATCATAAAACGATTCTTTTGATCATCTACGAAATACGGATTCTCGATAGTTGCATTGTATTGAATGGTGAATTTCATTTAGTTTTTTGTCATCACTTATAATCTCAATAACAGCATCTGTAAAAATATTTCTAATATCAGTTCCGTTTCTATCATTATTATAGTTCAGTGTATAAAACAAGAAATTATTCCAACTGTCAATGACCTCTCTTTTGTTCGTGTTTTTAAAATACCTGCGCATGCTGTTAGCACGGTTTCCTTTATAAGTAGTTGTTAGTTTTAAATCTCCAGTAGTATTTTTTGCATTGAATTCTACTTTTTCATTTATACAGTAATAAGGGAATTTATGAGGTTTTCTTACTTGTAATTCTTGATTTGGTTTTATTTCCAGATAATGTCTAAAAAAGATAAAACCACGATTTTCAATTAAACCAAATTCATCACGAACAGTAGCATCAATAAAATAACTTTCGCCTTTATAATTAATTTTAACAATTACATGATTGAAAGTAAGTAGTGATGGTGAATAATATTTAATGTAATAATCAGTATTAAAATTGACTAAAACTATTGAAGAATCAACATCGATATAATCTAAAATGACTTTTAATAAAACTGATTTTGCTTTACAGTCACCTTGTTTATTCTCATATGTTACAGCTGGTTCTTGCGGTTTATGACCATTCATTTCATGAGCATTATAAACGTAATAAACATGATTTTGAACATAATCTATAGCAAATTGTAACTGTTCATCTTTGTTTGTTATTGCATCTAGTTTCTCTACTAAATTTGGAGCAAAATCTGCTAAAGATGATTTGTTATAAATTTCTTCATATATTGGATAGATATAATTAGATAAATCGATCCAATTGTTATGAGTAGCAAAATCTATAAAAGGAGATAGTTCTCTGTTTATATCAACAGTATTTATGTAATTTTCTTTTTCTATTGTAAATCGTTCTCCTTTTTTTAAATAAGTGATTTCTGGCTCTAATACGTTACCTTCTTCATCTCTAAAAAAAGTTTTTTTGTAGACAATAGTTTTTTCACGATCATTTATAAAAGTAAATTTATAATTCCCATAAGCCCAATAAGTATCTGGACTAACCCAAACATATTTAGAAAACTCCTTGCGTAAAAAATCACGTTCAGTAAAAATCTTCACTCTGGAATCTTCCATAATCAAGACATCGTATAAGCGTAGGTCTTTTATCGTAATATTAATTTTTTTATTACTGTTCAAAATACCTCCGCTACTCAGGTTTTCACTATCCAAAACTTTAATTTTAGTATCAGAAATTTTGTCTATTAAAACGCCTTCACGCAAAACACTTATTCTATGAATGATGTAAGTTTCATTTTCTTCTACCACAACGTCTGTTACAGATGCTCTTTCAAGATTGGCAGGCTCATTAAGAGTATAAGCTAAACAGGCGTATTCACTACTTTCACTATCATTTGTATAATATATTTTATCTAAAAAAAAGCAATAATCTCGACCTTCATCTATTTGTTTGTTAGAAAAATCGGATTCCTTTATATATTCAATAAGTTGATTATCATTAATATTGGTTGCCCAATGCTCAGGTTTTTGAATTTTGTAGTGTTCTAATTCAATTAGGTTTTCCATATTAGTATCTATTATCTAAGTAAAATCTTATTTTTGTTAATTGCAAAAATATGAAATTTATAGATATTTACTACTTTTTATCGCTATAGGATATATGTTTTGGTTGATTTTTTATTTTTACTCAACAATACTTCTAAAAGTCAGGTTTACTCTAGGTTTAGATATTGTTTTAGTTGGAGGCAATCGATGTAACCAATGCGTTTGTGTAGTGTCTTTCATGACCAATAGACTTCCATGCTCTAAAATTAAAGAAATTGTTTCTTTGGTATCTTTATGTTTAAAAGCAAACTTCCGTTCAGCCCCAAAACTTACCGAAGCAATAGCTCCATTTTTCTTTAAATCTTTTTCAGCATCGCTATGCCAGGCCATTCCTTCGTCGCCGGTGTGATATAAATTAAGCAAGCAGGAATTAAATGTTTCTCCAGTTTTTTTCTCGATGAAAGCTTTTAGTTCTAATAACTCTCTAGTCCACGGAAGCGCTTTTTTTGTAGTGTTAGAGTAAGAGTATTCAAAAGGAGAATCTCCATACCAAGCCACTTTTCTTTTAGTAATTATTAATTTTCCAAAAATTATAGCCTCATCATTTTTCCATTCGATGGCGTTTAATAGGGTATCACGATAGAAGTCAGCTTTTTCTCTAGAGAATAATTTTCCATAGTAATTAACTATACCATCTTTGGGTAATAAATTAGTTTCTTCGTTTATTTCAGGATTAAATAAGTCCATTTTTCCATTTTTGATAGTTGGTTTTCATGCAATGTCCACAAGGTCTAAAACCATTTTTATTGGCTTCAATTTCAGATAAAAAGAAAACTCTATTTTCACGTTTCATTCTTTTTCCAGAAGCACATTTTAAAGTTCCGTAAATTTTTAGTTTCTGGTTTCCACCAAAGCAAATTTCGCCTTTTTTAATTTTATTCAGTAAATCTAATTCTGAAATTTTATCGTGTTGAATCATTTCTTTTAAGGTACAAAGGTTCAAAGTGACAAAGGTTCAGAGGGTTTTGGAAGTTGCAAAGCTTTGTACCTTTGAATCTCTGCGCCTTTTGAACCTTAAAATTAAGATAACGCATCATGAAAAATAATTCCCAATGTATATCGTTCACCAGAATGGATTTCACTAACACCATGTTTCATATTAACGCGATAATAGCCTTTTGTGCCTTTTACAGGTCTAAAATTGGTAGTAAAAACAAGAATGTCTCCTTTTTTTGGTTTTAAAACAATGGCTTTAGATTGTGCTCTGGGAGTTTGCTGCGTTAAAACAAATTCGCCACCAGTAAAATCTTCGTCGGGTTCATTCAAGAAAAGTACGATTTGTATGGGGAAGTAGATGTCACCATATAAATCCTGATGTAAGGTGTTAAAGCCACTTTTGCCATATTTTAAGATCAAAACAGTAGCTTTTAGTTGTTCATTTTTATGACATTGTTCTAAAAGTTCCTTGTGTGTTTCTGGGAAAATAGTGTTTATATTCAGTGCTTTCATCCAAGCATTTGCAATTGGAGCGAGTTTAGGATAAACCGCCGTTCGGATTGTTTGGATTAAATCTGGCAACGGATAATTGAAATATTTGTACTCGCCTAAACCAAAACGATAACGCTCCATTACAACCGTTTTTCGGTATAAAGTAGGATTGTCATAATCGAATTTTAAATCTTCACATTGATCGTTATTAAGTACCTTAGGAATAATTGTAAATCCATTTTCGTGCATAGATTCGGTGATGCTTTCCCAATTAAGAGAAGCAATTTTTGATTGTAAGATTTCCATGAGGATGAAGTTTTAAATATCTGAATTAGTTTGAACACCTTCCCAACCAATAATGGCGGTTTTTCTGGTATTCCCCCACATATAACCGCCAAAGGTTCCTGAAGATTGAATTACACGGTGACATGGAATTAAAAAAGCTACAGGGTTACTACCAATAGCAGTTCCTACTGCACGAGAAGCATTAGGTTTGTCTATTTTTTGTGCAATCGAACCATAAGTAGAGAGTTGTCCCATTGGAATTTTAAGCAAGGTTTCCCAAACCTTTAATTGAAAATCGGTTCCTTTTAAATGCAGTTTTATTTCTGATAATTTACTCCAGTCATTTTGAAAAATAAATAAAGCATTTTGCTGAATTAAATCTAGTTTTCGAGTAAATGTTGCATTGGGAAATTTGTGATTTAAGTCTTCAAAACCGATTTCTTCACTTTCGGCGAAAGCCATAAAACAAACCCCTTTTTCAGTCGAAGCAACAATAATATTACCAAACGGACTTTCGGCAAAACTGAAATTAATCATTAAGTTTTTCCCACCGTTTTTATATTCAGCAGGAGTCATTCCTTCAATATTTACAAATAGATCATGCAAACGACTTGTACCCGAAAGACCAGTATCAAAGGCAGTATCAGATAAAGTGGCCTGATTGTTTTCTTTGAGGATTTTCTTGGCATGTTCTACACTAATATATTGCAGGAATTTCTTCGGACTTGTTCCTGCCCATTCCGTAAATAAACGCTGAAAATGAAACGGGCTTAAATGTACTTTTTCGGCAACCTCATCTAAGTTGGGTTGTTCCTTAAAGTTAGCTTTGATATAATCTATTGCATCGGCAATGCGATTATAATTGATGTTTTCCTGTGTCTTCATTTCATTCAATTTTATAATACAAATATCGACAAGGCTTTGCAGTCATAAAATCCGAAACTTGCGGAAGTTTTGTTTCTTTAGTTTTTTTGTTTCAAGTTTCAAGTTTTGCTAAACGTAAAACCTATTTTTCAACTCGGCTCAGGATAACGTTCGTTTTGTCAGGCTGAGCGGAGTCGAAGCCTTTATTAGGGAAACCAGAAGCCCTTTTCTACTTTAGGCTTTTTTCCATTTTATAATTAATAAGTTCTACTCCTAATCTAATGTTTCGTTGCTCGGTTTTTACTATAAATCCTTTTTTTTCAAAGAATGGTTTTGCGGTAATACTTATATCAGATGTTATTACTTTTGAATGCTGATTTTTTGCTTCAAGCTCTAATTCAGTTAAGATTTTATTAGCTATTCCTTGTCGCTGAAACTCTTTATGAATATAAAAGAAGTCAATATAATTCCCATCTTTCAAAGTTCCAAAACCAACAATTTTGTCTTCTATAGTTGCCAGTAAAACAAATTGTGTATTGATTACGTCAATCCAGCGTTCTGTATTTTTAGCTCCCGAAATCCAAACATCAATTTGGGCTGAATTATAATCGTTTTTACAAACATGTTGGATCGTTTCGATATATAATTTCTGCATTTCTTTTAGGTCAGAAATAGTAGCTTTTCTTAAGTTCATTGTCTTTGCAATTGTATGATAAAGAGATCTAATTTATAGTAAAATGTACTTTGTTTTATTTTGATTTCCTTCAATTTTAAAAATCTTAAGTTCCACTCCTTTTTTTAAATCTCGACTTGCTGTAGCAGATGATATTTCTTTAAAAACATTCATGTAATCTTTTCTCGTAAATTCACGAATTCCTAACATCGAAAAGTAATCTAGACGGTCTGTATCTCTTATTGTTCTATTGTTATAGTTCAATAAATTTTCCAGTGATGTATTTATAACTTCAAGCATATACTCAATAAAATGAGTTGATTTTCCAGTGTTATCACATGTAGCAAGTGAGTTGTAATATTCCTTTTGGGTTTGGTTAATTAAAGTTTCAAAAGGCAAAAACTCAAAAATAGGATATTCATTCATTAAAATCAAGGTTTGCCATAATCTTCCCATTCTGCCATTCCCATCCAAAAACGGATGAATGAATTCCATTTCATAATGAAAAACACAACTTTTAATTAGAGTTAATTCATCCTTATCTTTTAAATAATCAAATAAATCGTTCATTAAATGTGGGACATTCTTATGTGGTGGCGCAACATGGGTAACTTTTGTTCCTTTTACTATTCCGACACCTTGTTGTCGGTATTTTCCAAAATCAGGAATTAAACCTTTCATCAATGCAGAATGTGCATCTAAAAAACTTTTAGGTGATGTTGGTTTATACTGATTTAATTTTTTATATACTTTAATAGCATTAAGAGCTTCCAGAACATCTTTTTCAGGCCCTATAACACGTTTGTTTTCTATTAAAGCTGTAATTTGTTCTTCTGTCAAAGTATTTCCTTCGATTTGTAAAGAAGAATGAATTGTCTTTATTCTGTTTTGTTTTCTTAATTGGGGTGATTGCTTGTCTAAATTGACAGCGTTTAGTGCTCCAATTTTTTCAGAAATAGAACTGATAAGCTTTAAGATAATTGGAGTAACATCATATGGAGGCTTCATGATAGTATCATTTGATACTATCAAAAGTACTGTTTTTTAATCTAATGAGCCGTAGTTTGCGAAAAAACATTAATTACAATAACACCAATTAGTATCAAGGCTAATCCAATAATGGCAGGTAAATCAGGAATTTGTTTAAAAAAAACGGCGCCAATAATAGTAATCAAAACAATACCTACTCCAGACCAAATTGCATAAGCGATTCCTATTGGAATAGTTCTAATGGCAAAACTCAGAAAATAAAATGCTCCAAAATACCCTACAATCGTAATAATACTTGGAATTAATTTAGTGAATTCTTCAGATTTTTTTAGTGCAGAGGTTGCGATGATTTCAAATACTATAGCAATGGCTAAGAATAAAAAGTTTTTCATATTCACGTTTTTACAAAGTTAATCTTTGTATTTAAGCGAGAAGAAGAATTGTTTTATTTTTTATTCAGTTACAAACACATTGATATCATCAATTACATCTTGAATTCTTCCGCAAATAGTATCGTCGTGTTTTTTGCTTTCAAATGCTTTTAGAACTTTTTCTTTATCTATAACTCTATGTATTCTGGCAATATGACCAATACAAGTGACAGCCAATCCTTTTATATCAGTATTTTCATTTTCGAGTAATTCGATACATAAATCCTGTACCCATTCCCAATTTTGATTATGAAATGTTATTTCTAATAATGTATCTATAACTAGAGTTGAATCTTTAGATTTTAATTTCTTTTCGATTTCATCACTCTCATGTTGAATTCCGTTTGCATCAATTCGGCAACACCATTTTGAAAATTCAAATAAACCAGAATGATTTCTCTCTACGATTCCACTTGCAATTAAGTTATCTTTAAGACCATTTGGTTGTTCATCATCCATATAAATGTCAATTAACATTCCTTCACTCAATTTAACTTCAATACCATCAGAATTTAATTTTGTATCTTTTTGAGATAATAAAACCAAATCAAAATCAATCATTTCATTAAAGTCAACATAGATTCTTGATTTTTTGATAACCTCCTGATAGTTTCTTCTTGTGGTCATTCTTATTTAGTTTTAAAATCTAATTCTTTAATTTTATTCTCAAGTGTTCGTTTTGTTAATAAATAATCTTTTGGTATAATATTATTTCTATTAGTATTCAGCTCTTTAAGTTGTTTATGAAGATCAATTAGCTGTTTCTCATCTTCAGTAAGCTCTATTTCAGGATAAAGAATATCTAGTTCCTCTTCAATATTAATTGTTTTGCTAAGCACTTCATTTAATGTCTTTCCAATAATAATAGAACTTTCGTATTCCAAAACACCTGCGCTTACAGCTACAAGATTAATGTTTGTGGGATTTCTAAAGTCGTAGGCGTAAAATATTCCACCACCGTTAAAAGCAATGGGCATAAAGAGAGGTGTATATTGATCAAATTGATAATCAAGATAAAAATCACTTATTTCGTATAAAGAGAAATAGCCAAATTCTCTATCTCCATTAATTATTCCGCCTCCATTAGAGTACTGTAATAATTCTTGTAATTCTGTTGGTAAGAAAAATTCAACTGGAAGTTTTTTATTCCAGATTTGTTCTGGGTTTGTTTCTGTAAATCCTTTTTGTTTATAAAAAAAAGTATAGTTGTCGTACCACATAGTTTTAAGATTTATTAATTTCATTTAAATCTATTTTTACAAGAAGTTCTCCTGAATCTTGGTCTATATAATGATACGGAATATTAGGTCCCAAGCCACGAAAAGGTCCATCTTTGTGATTTAAAATAGCCGAAAATCTTCCACAACATTCGAGTGTTATATAACTAAAATTAGAATCGCAACTATTAACCTGAACATTAATCCATTGTGGGACTTTACCATTTCGCCATAAATAATCAATTACAGTTGATTCAGTAGCAGGATTAATAGAACTGGTTTCGTCGATTTTATCATCAGGATAAACTTCTTCATCAGTGGTTAATTCATTTCCATCATAGGAACAATTGGTTTTTATTATAAATTTATACTCAGTTGGTAATTCGTTTGTCACCATTTCTTGAGTAAATTCAATAAGACCATCAAGGGCTTTCTCTAGATTGATTTTAAAATCTTCTTTTGTCATAATTCATTTTGTGATTTAGTACAAAAACTATTTAAGCTCTCCTTTTCGTATTGTCACACTTATTAATTTATAACCATTTTCAGTTCTTAAAAACTCAAAATGATCTTGAGTCATGTCTTTTTTATCTCGATGCGAAATGACAATGTTTTTTATTGGATAAATCCATTCTTTTGCTTGATTACAATTGTCAAAATAATGTTCGTATTTTGTGCCATCATAGATAAATTGATTTAAACTTTCATTAAAAATAGTATAATCACAGTTAGCTGATTTAAGTTCTAGTAGTTTGCTTTTTATTAGTTTATAATTACGATCTATAAATATTGTATTCGTTTCACTAATCCAACCGTTTGGTTCTTTCCAATAAAAGATTTCTTCATAGGAATTTTTGACTAAATTGTCTTTGGATAAATCGGTGAGCAAGTTGTTTTTCAGGAAAGACTTAAATTCTTTGTCGTAATTTATAAACGAATAGTATTGCCCATCCACTCCTAATAAATTTTCTCTTATTGGATCTTTACTGGGCTCTTTTGATTTCTGCAGAGAATAAAAATTCAGTTCATCATTATATACAAAATCTTCAATTAAAACAGTATTGTTAGTGTTAATGAGATATTGTTTGCCACCAGCCCAGCCAAAATGATTGCAGTCACCTCCATGAGTGTCATTAATCTTTTTGGCATCTTTCAGTACAATGGCCATTCCGTTTTGTACTCTTGTTAAACTGCTATATTCGGCAGGAATTATAATTTCGCCATTACGATTAAAGATTCCCATTTTGTCCGTTTTAGGATCTCTAAAACGGATGAAACCTTCATTTTCGCAATCAGAGCCATTGTCAAAAACATATAAACTATCGCGGCCAATTATTTTGCCAGATTTAGTTAGGTAATAACTTTTCCAATTATTATTAGCCTCTTCAGTAACTGCAATAATGTCATCAAATTTATTAGCAGAAGTAAATCCCATAAACTTTGGTTCTATTTTTATAGCGCCAGTTTTATCTTTAAATCCAATAAGAGTAGTGTCTTTGTTTGGGAAAGAAACCCAAGTGCCTTTGTCTTGCGCAAATAACGTACAGTTGATAAAAAGGAATATATAGAATAGAATATATTTCATAGTTACTTATCTATTGAAAGTTGTATTCGTAGTTTATTTCTTTTAAATCTTCTTCTAGTAATTCCCAGTCTTCAATATCGTCAACAATAGATAAAACCATTTCTTTTGTTAGTGTTTTACCTTGGTAAATTTCGGTTACAGTTTTTAAAGGAATCCCAGTTTCTTTATAAGATTCATCAAAGTACTCACTTGCCCAATTGATGTATGTTTGCGGATTGCCATCAAAAATAGCGAGTAAGTCTTCCGAATTATCGTTGAAATCTTTAATTTCTCCAACTTCCCAATTTTTGGTTTCATTTGTCCATAAACAAAATGTTGTGCCGTTTGTGGCAACTGGTTCATCAAAAATAAATTGATTGTAAATTTCAGGTAGATTCTTAGTCAAATCACTTTTTTGATTATACTGAAATTCGTGTGCAAAACCACTAATTACACAATGATTTTCAAGAAATAGAATGTCCATTAAATCACCAGCTCCATCTCTCATACCAAAGTATTCTTCATCTTCTGCCCATTTAGAGTTGTATAAATAATAACGATATTCCCATTCTTGACAAATAATTGCATCTAGAACAGCAATTGCTTTGCAGATATTTTGTAATGATTTTTTATTGGGTAGTAATCCAAAATCTTTTGTAGAAATCATATTCTTAAATTAAATTTTATCAGTTTTAAATTGAATTTCTTTAGCTTCGTCATAACAATCGGAGCATAGTATTTTAAAATCGGCTAGGGTTTCAAATGCTTCATTCCATTCTTCTCCATTATCGAGTAGCCATTGTTCGCATGAACCGCACCAAGCAATTTGCGGGAGATCTTCTTCTGCTTCTGAGTAAAAGAAACCTACTTTTTCTTTTTGGTCTATTGCCATTGCAAGATGAATACAGGTAAAAGACATATCTTTTGATCCATGCTGTTCACACATAACTTTTTCAATCATATTCTAATCGTAATTAATCTAGTCGGATTTATTTACATTATAAGTGGCTGAGGTTTTAAAATAGTCAAGTTCATTATGTTGAGATCATCAACTAATTCCGGATTTAATTTTAAAGCATTTTTTATCCTATATAATGTTTCATAGCTAATATATAAATATAATCTAGGAATTACCTCTTGTAATTGTGTTAAAAACAAAACCCGATAGGTTTTTAAAATTTATCGGGTTTGAGATATTATTAATAATCTTCTTCTCTTTTAAACTTAGCTTCTTCCATTGCTATTTCAAGGTCTGCTACTTTTTTAGATCTTGATTCTATCAAAATTTTGACTTTGTTTAGTTCATTCTGAACTTTAACTATTTGCTCCTTGGTTCTTTCTATGTTTTTTTTATAATCAGAATCATTAGTATTCTTCAAGGCATTTTCAAGATTTAGTAATTTTTCTTGTTTTGTTTTTAAATCATCTTTTTTTTCCTGTGCTTCATTTTCTAGTTTTTTCAGTTTTCGCTCTTCTTTTATTAATTTGGCTTCAGCATTTTCTATGCGATTTCTAGAAAGAGGTTTGAAGAGAGGTATTTTTGGAAGTTCTATATAAGAATTTTGTTGTTGTAGTTTTTGTTCTGCTTGATTTCTTGCTTCATTTAGCATTTTAGTTTTTTCTGTATCTGTTATAAAATGATGGGTTTGTGCATTTACAAAAAGAGGTAAAGAAATTATAATCAATGTAATAAGTAGCGTTCTCATAATTTGGTTTTGGATTTCAAAAATATACTTAAATTCCAAAAGATATGTAGAATATTTAATCAATTTTTATGTTCGTTTGCGTTTGCGTGAGGGATAGGAGCAAGCTACCAAAGTAGCGCGGATAGCCCGACAGTATTAAATAAAAGAGCCAATGAACGTAATCCTCATCGGCTCTTTTATTTAATGATGGCACGCCCAAATATTTTAGATTTCTGTCCTGATAGCTATCGGGATTAGATGTAGAAAAAGATATCCGATTTTATGATATTCTTTTAAGGATTGAATGAGAAGCCAACACTAAAAAACAATCTCACTTTGTCGATATTATTTATCCAGGAAGTATCAAAATGGATTGGGCCTAAAATGGATTGATAGGAAATAGAGGCTCCTCCAGATATTACAAGGCTAGGGTCGAAGCCATCATCCCAATTTCCTTTTGGGCTAAATGCCTTGTTAATGTATTTATCAAAAGATTCAAATCCAACAGTCGCGATATTAAAATGGGGAGTTAGATAGATTTTTCCCATAAGATTTATTTGAGAAGCAATTTTTAAGCCCATATATTGTGAAACATTGAGTTCGTCTTCATGTAGGCCGGGAAATGAAAAACGATTACTACCAGAGCTTGGAATATTTCCTCCTAAGAAATATTTTGAAGCATAACCATAATCCGAAAATGAGATTCGATTGTCTTTTAGTTTATCCTCAAAAATAAAATAAGAATCAAGCGCAATGATTCCTGTAATTTTCTTTTTCAAGAGGAATCTTTTTTCAAAGCTGAAACCAAATTTTGTATAGCCATTGGTTGCACCAGATGTGCTTGTTTGATCAGGATCGTTAAAGGAAATGTAGGCATCTGTTAACAATGACCGGGTTACATTTGCTTTTATAATTGTTCCATTTTCAGCAAAAAAAACTTTATCCATATCATTGTAGGAATAGTGCATGTTTAATTCTATACTGTTTAAGGAGTAATCTGTGATGCCGACTGAATTAATGTCGTATTTTGGTTTTAAATTGGCGTATTGATAGTGCAAACCATAACCAAAATAGCTTTTAAGAGAATTTAAATTTCTGTTGATTTCATTATTAAATTCAAGAGAATTATAAAGTACATTATCTGAAGCTTTGCCATCAAAATAAATTTCTTGTCTTAAAAAGGCTCCATAAAGTTCAGATGACCACCACCAATCTCGGTTTTTTCCAAAATTTTTCTGAAAATTAATTCGTGCTTTTGGTTGCTCAGCAATATCGACTGTTACAAGAAGACGAGATGCTCTGGCAAGAACATTTCTGGCGGTGTAATTAAAAATGATCCCAACGCCTCGGTAAGTGTCATAATGTACCGATGTGTTTAGTTGGTTTTTGGCACGTTCATGACCAAATATTGTAACTCCTAGTTTGTTGCCATCTTTGATGAAATAGCTGTACGTAATCTCATCAAAAAGATTGGTACCCATTGCTCTGTTAATGCCTGCTATTAAATCTTTGTTAGTATATTTTACATTAGTTTTGAGATTTATTCTTCCTAATACCAGAGCAAGGTTTTCTGGACTGATTTTTTTGTAAACAATAGTGTCAAGAATGAATTCTGCAGGTATGTTTGGTAATTCGTGAGTTCGTTGTGTGTATCCTTTTAATTTTTCGGATAATGCAATTAGAGCTGGAAGGTTTTCTGCTGTTGCAATTTTACCATCTTTATAGATTTCTTCGCTAACAGAAAAATCTGCAGTAGAAAAACGTAAGTTTGGTAGGTGATCTACTAAGATATTGCAGAGCTTTCGGTTTGCTGGGTTCTTAATATTACTCGGAAACATACTGGTTTGAGTCAATATAGTTATAAGATTGTTCAGTTTGTCTATCGGTTCCAATCCGCCTCCTACATCACTACCAATAATAATGTCAGCCCCCATTTGTTTGGCGACATCTGTTGGGAAATTATTTAATACTCCTCCGTCGACTAATACCGTTTTTCCATATGGCATAGGCTTGAAAATACCTGGTAATGACATGCTCGCTCTCATTGCATACGCTAAATTGCCTTTGCTTAGAATAACCTCTTTTCCTTCGGACAAATCGGTAGCCATGGCTCTAAAGGGTATGGGTAGGCTGTCAAAATCTTTAATATTATAGACAGGATAGGTTAATTCTGAGAGATATTCTCTTAAATTTTGATCATTTAAAAGTGAGCCAACGCTATTTAGTTTTTTATCTTTAACTCCTATGCCCACTAAATATCTCTGGAATTCTCTTTTTTCCTCTACGCTTGCAGATCTCAACGACTGGCCTCCGCCAAATAATTTATCCCAATTAATATTTCGGGTTAATTTTTCGATACTATCACCAGAATATCCCATCGAATACAAACCTCCAATAATACTTCCCATACTATTTCCAACAATAAGATCGGGAACGATGTGTAAAGAATCTAGTTTTTGTAAAAGCGGAATGTGTGCAATCCCTTTTGCACCACCACCACTTAAAACTAAAACGACTTTAGGTTTCTTTTCCTGAGAAAAAATAATTTGTGGGAGAGTAAGTAAAAATAAGAAGACGAATAAAAAAGATGTTTTTTTCAAGAGTACAACGTTTATGTATTTGAGAAATTGGGACTTATTCTATAAAGGTATAATTTTTTTGGAAGAAATTTTTTTGTGCATAAAAATAAACGATTTACTTATTTTAAGAATAAGGTATAAAGTAAAAACCCTCGCATTACTGCAAGGGTTTCAAATATGTAATAGATAAATCTAAAATTTACTAGTATCTGTAGTATTCTGGTTTAAATGGACCTTCAACTGGAACACCAATATAAGCAGCTTGATCGTCACGTAAAGTTTCCAATTCAACTCCTAATTTAGCTAAGTGTAAAGCAGCAACTTTTTCATCTAAATGTTTAGGTAACATATAAACGTCATTGTTATAAGCAGCGCTGTTATTCCATAATTCCATTTGAGCTAAAGTTTGGTTTGTAAATGAGTTACTCATTACAAAACTTGGGTGACCTGTAGCACAACCAAGATTAACTAAACGGCCTTCAGCAAGAATGATGATATCTTTTCCAGCGATAGTATATTTGTCAACCTGAGGTTTAATTTCGATTTTTGATGCACCGTGGTTTTTGTTCAACCAAGCCATATCAATTTCGTTATCAAAGTGTCCGATGTTACAAACAACAGTTTTGTCTTTCATTTGTTCGAAGTGCTCACCAAGAACGATATCTTTATTTCCTGTAGTAGTAATGATGATATCAGCATTAGCAATTACAGTATTTAATTTTTTAACTTCATAACCGTCCATTGCAGCCTGTAAAGCACAAATTGGGTCAATTTCAGTAACAGTTACAATAGATCCAGCACCTCTAAAAGAAGCAGCAGTTCCTTTTCCAACATCACCGTATCCACAAACGATAACTCTTTTTCCAGCAAGCATTAAATCCGTTGCACGACGCACAGCATCAACAGCAGATTCTTTACAACCGTATTTGTTATCAAATTTAGATTTAGTAACCGAGTCGTTAATGTTGATTGCAGGCATTGGTAAAGTTCCCGCTTTTACTCTTTCGTAAAGTCTGTGAACACCAGTTGTAGTTTCTTCAGATAAACCTTTGATTCCAGGAACCAATTCTGGGAAACGGTCAATAACCATATTAGTTAAATCTCCACCATCATCAAGAATCATGTTCAATGGTTTTCTATCTTCACCAAAGAATAAAGTTTGCTCAATACACCAGTCAAATGATTGCTCATCAAGACCTTTCCAAGCATAAACTTGAATTCCAGCAGCAGCAATAGCAGCAGCAGCTTGATCTTGAGTAGAGAAAATGTTACAAGAAGACCAAGTAACCTCAGCACCAAGAGCAATTAAAGTTTCGATTAAAACTGCAGTTTGGATAGTCATATGCAAACATCCTGCAATACGAGCACCTTTAAGAGGTTGCTCATTTTTATATTCAGCACGAAGCGCCATTAAACCTGGCATCTCAGCTTCAGCTAGTTCAATTTCTTTTCTTCCCCAAGCCGCTAGAGAAATGTCTTTTACTTTGAAAGCCACAAAAGGCGTAGTTGTAGTACTCATTTATAGTATATTTGTAATTACTTTGTCCGTTCGCCTTCTAGGCTCGGGCGTAAAATTTTTGCAAATTTACGTAATAACTTTATAATTTAACTAATTTCTAAAAGATTTGTGAAATGTTTAATTGCTTAATCTTTTGAATATTAGCTAAATTATTTTTATTCGAAGCTATTTCCTGCTGTTCACTATATCTATTGCGGCGAACCCCGCCACAATAGGATGCCGTTGCCATCAGGGCTGGAAAAAAGTACTAACATTAATAGTAACAATAAGAAAAGTATATTTTTTAACCCGTTGGGTATAATTCGTAAAAATGATATTTAACACATAGAGACATAGATTTAGAATTCATAATCAAAGGAAATTCAAGAAAAATGTTTTTTTTCGCATAGTCATATGTGATTTATTTTAAGTGAAACACCTTTTTTAGGCTTTGTTAAACGATGTCTCTATGTGTTGAGATAATTACACCCAATAGCTATATTTTAGTGTTTTTAATAACATACTCGATTAATAATTAACAACTCATAATTCGTAATTAAAAAAGATGCCTTTACATCAAACAATACAATTTAATCCCACAACACAAATTTTAGTTTGGAAGATAACCGAAGCTTTCGAAGAGTTGCTTGATAAAGTAGTTTTAAAAGAAAAAACGCAACTGAGGTTAAACGGAATGAAATCTCAAATGCATCAGCGTGCTTTTTTAAGTGTACGTATGCTGATTCAGGAAATGGGATTTACAGATCATGATTTACATTACGACGAATTTGGAAAGCCGTATTTAAGTTGTCATAATTATATCTCAATCACACATTCACATAATTTTGCAGCAATCATAATCAGTGAAGAAACGGTAGGAATCGACATGGAATTACAACGTGAAAAAATCCTCCGAATTGCCGATAAATTTGTCGATAAAGAATTTGAATATTTAAAATCAGATATATTAGAAGAATACATAAAAAAACTCACGGTGATTTGGGGAGCAAAAGAAGCCATCTTTAAAATCCGAAACGAAAAAGGAATCAGTTTTAAAGACCACATTCGCGTAAATTCTTTCTCTTTAAAAGAAAATAAAACCCAAGCCAGTCTCCATTTTGATGATTTAACAAAAGACTTTAATGTGTATTACGAAGAAATTGAAGATTTTATTTTAGTGTATGCGTTTGAGAAATAGTTTTTGTGGCAGTTTTCAGTTTTAGTAAAAACAGTCGCAGTTTTTAGACACAATACTAAACTTGAAACAAAAAAAACGGTAACAATTTTTAGTCACAATATTAAACTTGAAACTTGAAACAAAAAATAACAGTAACAATTTTTAGTCACAATGCTAAACTTGAAACAAAAATTAATAGTTACGACTTTAATAAAGCCTTAGTGTCCCTTCGTGCTTTCTTTGAGAAACATAGCGTAATAACCCACGTAGAATCCTAGAGTGATAATTGGCTAAGTTTTCGGACGATTTTCAAACATACTTAAATAAAGAAAGGTACTCATTTTTCGAGCTCTTCGTTTAAGAGTGTCTATATGTTCTCCTTCAAAAAGTTCGTCCAGTGTCTCAAACCAAATATTTAGCCAAATCCCAAATTCATGAGATGAAATCTGATGGTTAAAATAAGCATCAACTTTATTATGAGCTTCAATGGGATTTCCTTTGTATTTTTTGATAGCAAATAAGTTCATTTCCCAAAAATCGATCAGTTTTTCCAGATGCTCATCCCAATCCTTAATCATATCATTGAAATAAGAGCCAATTTCAGTATTGGCTCTTATTTTTGTATAGAAAGTATTTACTAGAAGTGAAATGTCTTCTCTATTTTCTATTTGTTTTTTCATAACTAGATGTTATTTATAATAATAAACAAGATACTAAAAAAGACACTTGTTATGATTAGGTTAAAAACCGTTTTATGGCTCATTTGTGCTAAAATAGAAGTATTTGCAATAATATTTGCAAATACAATTACACCAAGTTGGATCATTTGTGTTAGGGAGGTTCCATTAGCAAGGATAAACATTGCTGCAGCAGCGCCAAGACAGCTTTGTCCAATTATTGCCATAGTTGCAGAACCGATGTAGCTTTTATTAAAATTTTTGAATGTTGAGTTATAAAGTGTCATGATATATAATTTTATAATAACAAAATTACATTCATCACACTATTCGTATTTATGACTCAAATCATAAAGGAATAATTAGCGATACACTTTTCTATTTATGATTTTTAATTCACCTTTTTTCTCCAGTGATTTTATAGCACGTATAACGGTTTCAACTCGAAGTCCAGATAAATCTCCAATTTGTTGCCTAGTAAAATTGATGAGGTAGCCATTAGTATCTTTCTTAAAATTAAAATTGGCAATCGCATAATCTATCAATCGCAATACACGATGTTCTGGCTCATGAGTAGATATTTCAGCAGCCATTACTGATTTGTAATACAATCGTTGCGCTAAGTTTTGGATGATTTTGATGCTTATTGCAGGATTCTCATTCAATAATCTCATGAAACTTTCCTTAGGTACACAAAGAATTTCGGCATCTTCTACAACAACAGCACTAGCAGGATAATTTTGATTTAAGAATAAAGGAGGTTCGCCAAACGATTGATCTTTGTAGAAGATCCCTTGAATGAATTCTCGACCATCATCATTATAATTGTTCATTTTTACTTCACCCGAAAGAATTTGATAATAATGCGTAGGCAATTTTCCTTCTTTAAAAATAGAAGTTGCTTTTGTATAAGATTTTTGTGTTGCACCATATTTCTCAAGCAATTCGATATTAATCATAAATTTGTTTCTCTCTTTAGTGAAAGCGAATACACAAATATAATTGATTCAAAATAGTTCTCTTGCATTAAAAAACTTTTACTTTTACACTCGTTATGGAACAAAAAGTACAAGACATATACAAACAAATACGATTAGCCAAAGTCGAGAATCGAAAATTATTAGCGATTCTTTTTGGATCCAGATAAAATAAATTGGCAAAATCTTGATAATTTGTTACTAAAAATAAACCAATCTCCAGCTACACATATTTTCGTAGGAGGGAGTTTAGTTGAAAGTACCATTTTAGAAGATTTAGTTTTTCAATTAAAATTAAAAACGAACTTGCCAATTATAATTTTCCCAGGTGATCCATCGCAAATTTCAGGTCAAGCTGATGCAATTTTATTTTTGTCGTTGTTATCAGGTCGAAATCCAGATTATTTAATAGAGTATCAGGTTCAGGCAGCTCCGATTTTAAAAAAAATGAATTTGGAAATTATTCCAACAGGCTACCTTTTAATCGAGAGCGGAAACGAAACAGCAGTTGCGAGAGTAAGTAAGACTAAGCCATTAGATAGAACAAATCTTGATTTAGCACTAGCAACAGCACAAGCAGGAGAAATGTTAGGGAATAAATTAATTTATTTAGAAGCAGGAAGTGGAGCAAAACAGTCCGTTCCGTTAGAAATGATACAGTTGATTTCTCAAAATGTACATATTCCTATAATTGTTGGAGGTGGAATTGTAGCTTTGTCACAAATTCAAAAAGCTTATGAAGTGGGAGCTGATGTAGTTGTCATAGGGACAGCTTTTGAAAATAATATTCATTTTTTTGAATCATAAGTAAGGTATTATAAATGAAAGTAAACAAACTCAATGATTGATTTTTTTCTTAATGCGTATAAAAATGTTCCACTTTGGCATATAGGACTCGAGTTTCTTGTTTTTGTGTTTGGGATTTTAAGTGTTTGGTTTGCTAAAAAAGAGAATATCTGGGTATATCCTACAGGATTAATTGCTACAATTATTTCTGTTTATTTGCTTTATATTGCAGGCTATTTAGGAGATATGATGATTAATGGGTATTTCTCGATTATGAGTGTTTATGGCTGGTATAATTGGTCAAAAGGAACTGGTCAGGAAGATAATTTGCCTATTACGCGTACAAATAATAAAGAAAAGTTAATAGGAGTTGTCTTGTTTTGTATTACGATTTTTGTAGTTTTCGGAATCTATAAATTTTTTGATTACGAGTTACATAAAGATAACTATGTCGATATTTTAGCCTCAGGTATATTCTTTACTGGAATGTGGTATATGGCAAAGAAAAAGATAGAGAATTGGACACTTTGGATTATTGGCGACATTATTGTAGTGCCTTTGTATGCATATCGTGGGTTAGGAATGTTATCGTTCCAATATTTAATTTTTACAATTTTGGCTATTTCAGCTTATTTAGAATGGAAGAAAATCTTAAACAACAAGATACAAGAATATTAAAATTTGCTTTGTTTGGTCCAGAAAGTACCGGTAAAACAACTTTAGCTCAGCAACTTGCTTCGTATTATGAAACAGAGTGGGTGCCTGAATTTGCACGTGATTATCTTCAGGAAAAATGGGAAGAAAATCAGCATATTTGTGTAGTAGAAGATATGATGCCAATTGCTTATGGGCAAACCAAATTAGAAAACGATAAGTTAGCTTTAGCAAAAAAGTTTTTATTTTGTGATACTAATCTTATGGTAACCAAGGTGTTCTCGGAGATGTATTACGATTATTGTAATCCATTGTTAAACGAAGCAGCATTAGAGCACGAATATGATTTATTTTTTCTTACTGATATCGATGTGCCTTGGGAAAAAGACGATATAAGAGATAGTCCTAATGAAAGAGAATCAGTTTTTTCGGTTTTTAAAAATACATTAATAGAAACTAATAAAGCTTATATAACTCTTTCAGGAAATAAAAAATCACGTTTGGCAAAAGCGGTAGAAATCATCAATAATTTAGTACTTGCTAAAGAATTAGGGTTTTCTTCGGCAGATTTTGTACAAATCTATGAGCACGGAATTTGCTTTGAAAAGATAAAGGAACAATTACAGGTTTTTAAAAATGGAATTAATAAAAGCCGTCTAATAAGTCCAGCAACAGTTTCGAATGGAATTTTAAGTCTGTCAGAAGTAGAATTTGAAACAAAAGCTATTTTATTCGATGTTAATAAATCAAATTTAAAATTAAAAAAATTCGTTCCAGCATCAGGGGCAGCGAGTAGAATGTTTAAGTTTTTGAGTGCTTTCTTAAAAGATTTTAATATTGAAAAAGAAAGTATTAATGCTTATATCAATAGAAAAAAAGAAAGTCAATTGTCTCTTTTTATTATAGGGATGGATAAGTTTCCTTTCTTTGAAAGTGTGGATAAAAAATTAAAAGAAGTATACTCGGATTTTGATTCTCTAAGTATAGATTATAAAAATTATTATTTTATAAAAATGCTATTGGCTTCGGATTATTTTGACTTTGCAAATAAGCCAAAAGCAGTTTTACCATTTCATCAATATAAAACACATATTGCAAATCCCATAGAAGAGCATTTGCACGAATGTGCTCATTATGTTAGCTCAAATTCTGTATCAAATTTACATTTTACAGTCTCAGAAATACATCAGAGTCAATTTGAAGAATGTGTTGATGCAGTTAAAGAAAAATTAGAGGAAGAGTCAGGAACAAAAATAAATATTAGTTATTCTTATCAAAATAAAAGTACAGATTCAATTACTGTCGATTTAGAAAATAAACCAGTTAGAACTGAAGATGGAAAATTGATTTTTAGACCAGGAGGGCATGGTGCCTTAATTGAAAATTTAAATAATCTTGATGCAGATATTATTTTTATTAAGAATATAGATAATGTAATTCAGAATCATATACAGAAAATTTCTCTGTATAAAAAAGGATTAGCAGGCATATTAATAGAATTACAGAATAAGATTTTTGGTTACTTGAAGGAAATCGAAAATCAGAAAATTACAGAAGATAAGATCGCTGAGGCTACGCTATTTTTAAAGGAAAATCTTAATTTAGAAATAGATTTTGAAAATCTAACTTTAGAGAGTAAAATAGATAAAATAAAAGAAGCATTAGATAGACCAATTCGCGTATGTGGAATGGTTAAGAATGAAGGAGAACCGGGAGGAGGACCATTTTGGGTTCAGGATGAAGAAGGAGTAGTATCGCTTCAAATTGTTGAAACATCACAAGTGGATTTAACAGATAAAAATCAAATTGCAATTTTAGCTAATGCAACTCATTTTAATCCAGTTGATTTGGTTTGTGGAACGAAAAATTATAAAAACGAAAAATTTGATTTAAAGCAATTCGTTAATAAAAAATCAGGTTTTATTGTAGAGAA
This sequence comes from Flavobacterium sp. TC780, assembly GCF_056783245.1. NCBI lineage: Bacteria > Pseudomonadati > Bacteroidota > Flavobacteriia > Flavobacteriales > Flavobacteriaceae > Flavobacterium > Flavobacterium sp. TC780. The sequence goes on from NZ_JBXBAV010000086.1 coordinate 38,787, forward strand.
AAGTATAGGAACGAATACTGTAAAAGGATATGAATTACCAGGGTTATGGAACGGAGCAATGGCAAATTGGCTAACCGTTTTTGTGGCAGTTCCAATAATTACTTTTAACCCTGTAAAAACAGTGAATGACTTACTAAAACCAGCACACCAACCACAATAATGGAAATAGAAAAAATTGTTACAGAACTATCTTATAAGGCTGTTCGTAGTAGTGGTGCGGGTGGTCAGAATGTGAATAAAGTATCCTCAAAGGTGGTTTTGACTTTTGATTTGAGAAATTCACAAGCTTTATCAGACGAAGAAAAAACACTTTTAGAAATAAAACTGGCGACAAGACTGACATTAGATGTGATTTTAATTTTAACCTGCGATGAGGATAGAAGTCAATTAAAAAATAAAAGTATTGTAACAAAACGGTTTTTAGAATTGATTAAAAATGCATTAATAATTCAGAAACCTCGAAAAGCTACAAAGATTCCTAAATCTGTAATTCGTAAGCGAATTAAGGATAAAAAAAATGTTTCAGAGATTAAGCAATCCCGAAAAAAACCAAATTTAGATTAGTGTTTTTTTTATTTTAATTAATTTAAAAAATCAAATAGACAAACAGTCAAAATATCTAAAAATCTTTTCTACTTTTGCGACGTCTCAAAGGGGTGCTCTAAATAACGAGCTGAGATCATACCCAAAGAACCTGAGCAAGTAATGTTGCTAAGGGAAAAAATGACAATTGTTGGCGTACATGCTATATTTTGTCATGGAACAATCATTTATTAATTTAACAAAAGAATAATTCCCCCTTTTATTCGTAATTTTTTTACGGATGAAAACTATTTTTCAAAAAGGTACTTTTATAGGTACAAAGGTACAAAGGCACAAAGGTTTAAAGTTGAACCGAAAATTTATTTCCTTTCTTCTGTTTTCTTTCTTCTATTCTCTATTCTCTTTCGCACAAGTACAAGATACTACCAAAGTCAATAAGCTTGATGATGTGTTGGTTTCTGCGGTTCGTGTTACTACAAAAACACCTGTTTCTTTTAGTAATATGGATAAAAAAGAAATCAAATTCAGAAATTTAGGTCAAGATATTCCAATTTTAATGAATTATTTGCCCTCAGTAGTTACTACTTCTGATGCAGGAAATGGTATGGGATATACCGGAATTAGAGTGCGTGGTAGCGATGCAACGAGAGTTAATGTTACGATCAATGGGATTCCGTATAATGATTCCGAAAGCCAAGGTACATTTTGGGTCAATATGCCCGATTTTGCTTCTTCTGTAGAGAGTTTGCAATTACAGCGGGGCGTTGGGACTTCTACAAATGGTTCAGGAGCCTTTGGAGCTAGCTTAAATATGCTGACTGACAATTACGCTTCAAAAGGAAATGGTGAAATCTCAAATTCTTTTGGTAGTTTCAATTCTCATAAACATAATGTAAAGTTTAGCACTGGTCTATTAAATGATCATTTTGAAATCGCAGGACGTTTGTCTGTAATAAAATCGGATGGTTATGTGGATAGAGCAAGTTCAGATCTAAAATCCTATTTTCTACAAGGAACTTATGTAGGTAAAAAGACTTTAATTAAAGCATTGGTATTTGGAGGAAATCAAAGAACATATCAATCTTGGAACGGAATTGATGCTGAAAAACTAAATACAGATAGAACTTACAATTCTGCGGGAAAGTATAAAGATGCACTAGGAAATACTCGCTTTTATGATAATGAAACTGATAATTACAAGCAAGACCATTACCAGTTGCATTGGAATGAATCTATTTCTGATAAATGGAGTACTAATTTAGCATTTCATTATACAAAAGGATTAGGCTATTATGAGAATTATAAATACGATACGCCTGTTGAAGGTTATGGAGGAATTGAGCCTACTAAAATGGTTGAAAATGATAAAGGAGAATTAGTTCCAGGAACAGATTTAATTCGTCAGAAATGGTTAGATAATGATTTTTACGGAACCACTTTTTCGGCAAAATATAAAGAGGAGAAGTTAGATATTATTTTGGGTGGAGGCTGGAATAAGTACGAAGGGGATCATTTCGGAAAAGTAATCTGGGCACGAAATATGGGAAAGGTTGAGTTAGGAGATCATTATTATGACGATTATTCCGCTAAGACTGATGGAAATATTTTTGCGAAAGCCAATTATCAAGTTACAGAAAAATTAAGTTTTTACGGAGATTTACAATACAGACGAGTTACTTATAAAGCCAACAGTCATGAAACGGGTGTAGTAGATGATACTTTTAATTTCTTTAATCCCAAAGCGGGCTTGAACTATGAACTCAATGAAAATAGCACTTTGTATTTTTCGTATGCAAGAGCTAACCGAGAGCCAAATAGAACCGATTACGAAGGAGGAAATGTCAAGCCAGAGAAATTAAATGATTTTGAATTAGGTTGGAGATTCAATTCAGAGAAATTCCAATTGAGTTCGAATGTTTATTATATGGCATACAAAGATCAATTGATTCTAACAGGAAGATTAGATGATGTTGGTGCGCCAATACGCTCTAATACTGATAAAAGTTACCGTTTAGGATTGGAGGTTGATGCGACGATTAAATTGTCTGAAAAAATCTTACTTCGACCAAACTTTACATTAAGCAGTAATAAAAATGTTGATTTAGCTGTTGAGGGACAAAATTATGGAACAACAGATATTGCTTATTCTCCATCTGTAATTGCAGGGAATATTATTGTTTATAGCCCGATTAAGAGTTTGCATGTTTCATTATTGCAGAAATTTGTTGGAGAACAATACATGAACAATATAGAATTGCGAGAAGCTAAACTAGCCGATTATTTTGTAAACGATTTTAATGTTTCTTATGAAATTAAGCCTAAATCAATATTTAAATCAATAACAATTACTGGTTTAGTAAATAATATTCTAGATAAAAAATATGTTTCAAACGGAGCGATGTGGGATATTTATCCATCTTATTATCCACAAGCAGGAATTAATTTCTTAGCAGGCTTAACACTTAAGTTTTAAGCCAATTTAGTTTTATATTTAAAAAGCCTGAAAAATTTCTTTTTTAGGCTTTTAAATTTTAGTTATAGATACGTAATATATTTCCAGCCGCATCAATGCGATATTGTTTCATGGGATACTCTTTATCACCTAATCCTGTGTATAGATTATAAGAGCTTTTATCACAGGAACAAACAGCCATTATGCCATCAATAGTCATGGCTTTACAAGATGATATGGACTGATTTGGACAAGCGGCATCAAAAACATTGTAGGTTCCTTCACCTGTTTTCATTATTATTAATCCTTTTGCACCATAGTTCGGAATGAATACAGGATTGCTAATAAATTTCAGATTACTATACAAAGGTAAGTTTGTATCTACAGTAAGGTTTACTGAATAATTTGGAATGTTAGGATTCTTACTTCTTTCGCGACTATTGCTGCAAGATAGGAGTAAGAAAATAAGCATGGGTAAAAGCCAGATTTTTTTCATTATTGTAAAAAGAATTAGTGTAACAAAAATAATTTAATTAGATTTGAAATCTATATGATTAACATATAATTATGTACTATTAAAAATAATAGTATCTTTGTAATAAGAAATCCCGTCCCGATGGGATTTTTTCTATTTATATAAACCATGAAGTTATGAGTAAAGTATCTTATTATACAGCAGAAGGATTAAAAAAGTTAAAAGATGAATTGGAGCACTTAAAAAGTGTAATGCGTCCGAAGGCATCTCAAGATATAGCCGAAGCAAGAGATAAAGGTGATTTATCTGAAAACGCAGAATATGATGCAGCCAAAGAAGCTCAAGGCTTGCTTGAAATGCGAATTTCTAAATTGGAAGAAGTGTATTCGAACGCTAGATTAATTGATGAGTCCCAATTAGATGTTTCTAAAGCATTGGTGCTTTCTAATGTGAAAATTAAAAACCAAAGCAACGGTATGGAAATGACCTATACTCTTGTTGCTGAAAGCGAAGCAGATTTAAAAACAGGAAAAATATCAGTAACTTCTCCAATAGGGAAAGGATTGCTTGGTAAATCAGTTGGTGAAATTGCCGAAATCACCGTTCCTAATGGTGTTTTGAAATTTGAAATACTAGAAATCACAAGAGACTAAATTTTTTTTAAAGTTTAACCGTTAATTTGTTTAATCGGTTAAACGGAAAAACGATTAAACAAATAAACAATGTCAACAATATTTACCAAAATAGTAAACGGAGAAATTCCAAGTTATAAAATTACTGAAGACGCTAATTTCTTGGCATTTTTAGATGTAAATCCAAATGCCAAAGGACATACGCTATGTATTCCGAAACAAGAAATTGATAAGATTTTTGACATGGATGATGAACTATATCTTGGCTTAATGCAATTTTCTAAAAAAGTTGCAATTGCTTTAGAAAAAACGGTTCCATGTAAGAGAGTAGGAATGGCGGTAGTAGGACTTGAAGTTCCACATGCGCATGTACATTTAATCCCGCTTAACGAAATGGATGAAATGCGTTTCCATAATAAAGTATCACTTACTAAAGAAGAGTTTGAGGATTTAGCCAAGAGTATTCAGGCAAATTTATAATCTAAAAATAGCAAGTTTTAAATAAAATAAAACCACAAATTCAATAAAAGAGTTTGTGGTTTTTTCTTTTTATGAAGGAGAATTTACTTTGTAATTCAGTTGAATGATCGTTCCTTTACCTACTTCAGATTGTAAGACTTTTATTTTCCCACTATGATATTCTTCAACAATTCTTTTTGTTAATGAAAGGCCCAGACCCCAGCCTCTTTTTTTGGTAGTAAATCCTGGTTTAAATATAGTTTTAAATTGGTTTTTAGGAATTCCGATTCCAGTATCCGAAACATTTATTTTTACTATATCTCCATCTTGTTCAATTTTTAATGTCAAATTACCTTTTCCTTTCATAGCATCAATAGCATTTTTTACTAAATTTTCGATCGTCCAACTATGAAGAATTGGATTAATCATAACCATAATTGGAGTTTCGGGCATCTGGCATGAGAAATTGACTTGCTTAGAAAAACGAGATTGTAAATAATCATATGTATTTAATGTTTCTTGAACAATATCTTTGTTTTCAAGCACAGGAGTAGATCCTATCTTCGAGAAACGATCTGTAATAGTTTGCAAGCGTTCAATGTCTTTCTCAATTTCAGAAGTAATCGATTCGTCAATATTTTCGGTTTTTAAGAATTCAACCCAGCCGATTAATGACGATAAAGGAGTTCCTATTTGATGTGCCGTTTCTTTAGCCATTCCTGCCCAGAGTTTATTTTGGGTAGCCATCTTTGTGCTTTTGTAAAAATTGTATACTAACCCTCCAAACAAGAAAATAATCAATAATAGCGCAATAGGATAATACTTGAGTTTATTTAGTAGCTCAGAGTTACCATAATAAAGTTCCTGATGCTTTCCTGGAGCATATTCGATTACAATTGCTTCATTTTCCCGTTTTAATTTTTTTAAAAAAGATGTAGCTCTATCTTTATCCTTTATGATAGTTTCATCAATATTTACGGCACTTATGATACTGTCTTTTTCGGTTAAAATAATAGGAATTGAAGTGTTGTTGCTAAATATCTGTAGAGGTAATTCAACATCGCTATTCTCATCAGCATTAATCAATGTTTTTTGGGCATTTGCCCAAAGATTCATTTTCAGCCGCTCTTCGTTTTTAAAAATTTGAAAAAAGGTATAAGTATTCCAAAGAATTAAGGAAATAATCAAAAAGGAAGCGCAAATAATGATCCATCGGGTTGTATTTCTTCTTTCTGAAAAAAACATAAATTAAATTTTGAGGTATAAATATAACGAAATAAACACAGTATATATTTTGTGTCCATACAAAGATTTTTATTTTTAAAATGATTAGACTTCTTTTGAAACTTAAACGATTTATGTACTTTTGTTGTCTTCTAAAAACGATTAGAAAAAATAAAAGTATGATTAGTATTGATCCAAAGGAAATTCCGACTGCAAAATTGCAAGGTTATTTACAAAGTGCGGTTGGACCAAGACCGATTGCTTTTGCAAGTACTATAGATAAAGACGGAAATCCGAATTTATCACCATTTAGTTTCTTTAATGTTTTTAGTGCCAATCCGCCAATTTTAGTTTTTTCACCATCTCGAAGAGTACGTGATAATTCTATAAAACATACTTTAATAAATGCTGAAGCAACACGTGAAGTAGTTATTAATGTTGTGAATTATGATATTGTGCAACAAACATCGTTAGCAAGTACAGAGTATGCTGATGGAGTTAATGAATTTATAAAATCGGGATTAACACAAATTCCATCAGATATTGTAAAGCCATACAGAGTAAAAGAGTCACCTGTACAGTTTGAATGTAAAGTAACTCAAATTATTCCGTTAGGAACAGAAGGAGGAGCAGGAAATCTAATTCTTTGTGAAGTAGTTAAAATTCATATTCATGAAGAAATTTTAGATGAAAACGGAGCAATAGATCAGCATAAAATAGATTTGGTTTCTCGTTTAGGAAGTAATTGGTATTCAAGATCAAATCAAGGGCTTTTTGAAGTTGAAAAGCCACTTACAACCCTAGGAATAGGAGTAGATGCTGTGCCAGATTTTGTAAAAGTAAGTTCTGTTTTTGATGGGAACGATTTAGGTAAATTAGGGAATATTGAAGCCTTGCCTACAACAGAAGAAGTTAGTATATTTGTGAAAGAAAACTTTTCTGTGAAAGGTGTATTGAGTTCAGATGATGAGGTTAAAGTGCACCAAGAAGCTAAAAAGTATCTAAATGAAAACGATGTAATATCGGCTTGGAAAGTACTTTTAGCTAAAAAAATAAAAAAATAAATAACAATTAAATAAAAACGGAGATGGAAGTTACAGGAAAAGTAAAAGTTGTTAATCCAGAACAACAAGTTAGTGCATCATTCAAGAAAAGAGAACTTGTAGTTACTACAGAAGAGCAATATCCTCAACATATCATGATCGAATTTACTCAAGATAAATGCGATTTGTTGAGTAATTATAAAACAGGAGATCCAGTAAAAGTTTCAATTAACTTAAGAGGAAGAGAATGGGTTAACCCACAAGGAGAAACTAGATATTTTAATAGTATTCAAGGATGGAGAATCGAAAGATTAGATGCTGCTCCAGCTCAAACACCTCCAATGCCTGCTGCAGAAGCTTTTGCTCCAGCAACAAATTTAAACGAAGACGAACCAGATGATTTACCATTTTAATCAATAGGTTTTGATTTTATAATAAACAAACCCGGCAATTTTTAAAATTTGTCGGGTTTTATATTTTACTTAAAGATGTATCATTTATCTGAAGTTTTATTTTTTCCACCAGTATCAGAGGCGGATTATGATGGGGTTTTGGCAATTGGAGGAGATTTATCTACTGAGCGATTGCAATTGGCTTATCGTAGCGGAATTTTTCCTTGGTTTAATGAAGGAGAACCTATAGTTTGGTGGTCGCCTGATCCTAGAATGGTTTTGTTTTTGGATGAATTAATAGTATCCAAAAGTATGCGCAATATTCTTAATCGAAATAGTTTTAAGGTTACTTTCAACCAGAATTTTAGAGACGTAATTTCGAATTGCCAAAAGATTAAACGTGATGGTCAAAATGGAACATGGATTTCTAATAACATGATCGAAGCCTATTGTAAACTTCATGAAATGGGTTTTGCAAAATCAGTTGAGGTATGGGAAAATAATGAATTGGTAGGTGGCTTATATGGAGTAGATATAGGACATGTTTTTTGTGGAGAAACTATGTTCTCGAAAGTATCAAATGCATCCAAAGTTGCTTTTATTGCCTTAGTGACTCAATTAAAAAAGGAGAATTATAAACTGTTGGATCTGTCAGGTTTATAATCCACATCTGGAAAGTTTAGGTTGTCGTGAAATTGAGCGTGTAAGTCTTTATGGAAATTTTAAAATAATGGAAGGATTTAGCATTGAAAATCAGATTATATTTTAAAATAGTATTTAATTGACTTTAGTCAAAAGCAATGAAGCATTATTAAAATCATACAAAGCGTTGACTAAATCTCGATATTCAGTATATTTTTCTTCTCTAAATAAGTAAAATTATAAAATTCTTCGACTGTTATTTTTACAGTATTTCCTTCGACTTTTGCGCTAGATTTAAACAAACCGATAACTTCCTTGTTATCGTTTGTAATCTCTTTGTTAAAAGTCAAATTAGCAACATTTTTGACGCTAAAACCTGCTGGGATATTTAAATTGATATAGTTTATATTTTTCTTTGGATAAGATAATGCCGGATTGGGGTTTGTTCTATTGATTTCCTGATATAAACTGGTTTGCTTTCCTAAAACTTTTCCAATTGTAATTAAGTTATTTTTTCCTGCATTTTCTATCCATGATTCTTTTACTTTTACATCACTGTTGATAGTAAAAGGTTTTTCAGGAGTATAATTATTTTTATATTCTTTATTCTCAAAATTATATTTCTGGACTTCGACATCAATATCACTAAAAATATTGTTTTTAACAAAATCATTGATTTTATCTTGAGGAATATATTTGACAATATATCTAAAATAAGAAGCAAGATAGCCAGTAAATGTACTGTTTTATTCACTAAAACCGTTTCCATATCATCGTCAATCGTAATATTACTAGTTATTTCTGTAATATTATCATACTCGATTTAAAATATTTTCGATTTTCTTGAACTCATATGTAACCTGCTTACGAGGTTCTTGATTAAAATAAACAGCATCATTGTTGACAGAAAGAGCACTTGGCTGTCCATAAGGCATCCAGAATTCAAATGGCGCGAGATATTTTTTTGTTTCGGGAATGTAGATTAAAATTTCCGATAGAGCTTCAGCAACAACATTTTTTGATGAAATTTGTTCGTCAAATTTATCTGTCGAAGCTGCAAATTGATATTTAATTTTAAGATAATCTAAAACATCTTTATAAAAAATATAAAACCATATTTGATGTCATCTTTTTGGTTTCGATTACTTTCTTATAATTATACTGTTTGTCAATTTCAATATTCTCTTTTAAAAATATATCTATGATTTTTATTTTTTCATCAGTTGTAATTGCTGAGTCATTTAATTTTAAATTTATACGAAACTTTAATGACGTTGATTTAGCATTTACACCATCTGCAAAACTATAAAGAGAATTATAATAGCTGATATAATTATATGCTTTGGATGTATAAATGAAATAATGAACCTTTTGCAAGATTAGCCATATTTGTAGCATTTCTTTCAAGCTTATAAGCAGGTAAATTAGATGCTGTGTAAATTGTAATTTTATGTGATACTTTGATTTTTCATTCCATTATAGGCCGCTGTGTATGTATGTGCCTGCCCAATTTTATTGATTTCGGAAATTTAGCGTAAGAACTGGAATGTCTACTTTGAAAATATTCTGAACCACTAAATCTGGATAATCTTTTATTACATAATAGTATTCAATAATGTCACCTTTTTCAACACCTTCAAAAGCAAATTGCTTTTCGCTGGTTCCTTGCTTTTCTACAATTCTCTCTTTCGGAAGTTCTTCAATTTTCCCATTAGGTTTAATAACACGGACTCTTAAATCTCTGTAATCTCTTACATAACGATTGTTTATTGCTACTTTATTATATTCACTAATTCCTGTTTCAGATAAAATTTTTATAGCTTGATGTTTTACAATAAAAGCTTTGTAGGCATAGCCTCCCACTTTTTTTCATAAAGTCTATAGTCTTTTAAAACAACTGCTGGATACGTAGCAAATTCAGCAGGAATTTCTTGAAATTTAGGGACCTCATCCCATTTGTAGTTTTTTACCTCTTCTTCTTGAGCGAATGAAATTTGTGCAAGTAATATGGTGATGAAGAAAATTAGTATTTTCATTTTTTTATGAGAATAATATTTTGATTGTATCGTTTCGTAATGTTTTTGATAGCAATGTTCCATGTTTCAAAATTGTTTTTCTCAATTAGTAACGTATCCATTGTCATTTCTTGATTGTTATTATAATCGTATTATTAACTTTTTTGTAGGTTATACTTGCTGTAAAAAAGTCATTAGTGAAATTAAATTTTCAGGTAAAAAATCTATAGTATATCCTTGTGGAATAAGCAAATTGATACTCGAAATTATATGATTTTTTGAAGTCATTTTCAAGAGGAGTTTTTCTTTCTCAACATTAATTCTTGCATCTGAATAAGGGAAGAATAAGATTGGTTTAAAAAGTAGTTGATTGTCTGTTTTTTTAATCCATTTGTCTAATTCAAATTGATATCGGATTTCAAGTGGGAGTTGAGATAAATCATCATTTTTAATATCAACATTTGATGTTTGAATATTCTGGATAAAACGTGCAAAATAACCTTTTAACATTTCATTTTTATCAGTTGAAGCTTTATATGTGCTAATAAATTGCGTTTTCAAAAAACCATTTAAATTAAAATTTGCTTTGACCAATTAATGAATTCGAATTAAATTCTATCTTTAGCTTCCATTCGTTTTATTTTAATCAGAAGGGATAACTGGAACGGTGGTAATTTTGTATTTTAAATCGTCTATTTTTGTTAAGGCTTCTTTTCCTTGTATAATGGGGTTACATTTGGAAATAAGAAGTATTGGCCAGTTGCATCCAAGAACAAGTCTTGGTTGTTAATTCGGAAACTGTAATCATATGATTGTCTACAATTGGGCTTGGAACATTTTTATAGGTATAATTATTATGGCGAGTTCCAATCCATGCTATATTAGACTCTATACCGGCGTAACGAAGCATTTCATTTAGTAAGTTGGCCATATCCTTACAATCGCCATACTTTTTTTGCAATACAGAAGCTGCTTCTCGCGGAATGTATCCTCCCATTCCGTCTTCAAAAGCAACATAGTTTATTTTACTTTGAAGATAATCAAAAATTACTTTAGCTTTGTCAAAATCTTTTGTTAGACCAGTAATGAGTCTGCTGTTTTTTCTTTTACCTGAGTTTGGTCTTGTTTGTTGATGTCTTTAATTGTTTGTGCGTAGAAACGATAAAGATTATCTATAGTTCCAACAACATTCTGAGTGCCTGAATTATTTTTGTAGTTTTAATATAAAAAATAAAATGTAGGATATAATATGAAAAATTAAAGAGCTACTTCTTCTACTTTTTCGATGTTTACCATTTGCCATGGTTTGAATTGTTAAATCACCATTAATTTCTTTTGTAAAATTGTATGTTTTCATTACTAGTATTCCCCTGAATGATGTAGCCAATTTCTATGTCTTTTAAAACTTTTAGAATAACTCTTGATGATTTGCAATCAGAGTAATTTTTGAAATAATAGCTTTCTAAAAACTGAGGTTTTTGATATTCTTTTTTGTAGAAAGAATAGGTATGTGAGCCCTCTTCAATATTTGGAAAAGTGTAATATTTGAGACATGTAGTAAACAATCTGCTGTTCACGAGATATGTTGAGTTCCAATATACAAAACTTATGCTTTTTATTGTTTGGAGAAATACTATAAGCTTCAATGTCAAAAACTTTTTCAAAAAAGTATGCATAGTTTATTCTGTTTCCTAAAATAGATTTGTCATCTTTATCACCAACCCATCTTTTTTCAGCTGAAGAAAGAATAATTGAAGGAAGATTATTTTTTACAGTAATATTATAGGAAGATTGTTTTTCTGCTATATATGATTTTTGCTTTGTACTTTGGGCTGTACCTAAAAAAAAACTAAAAAAAGAAAGGAAAGAAAGATTGTAATTTTTTAATCATTATAGGAATACAATTTGTGGCTTTTAAATAAATTTAACGACAATATTAGTAAATTAAATTAATTTAAAGAGTAATAACCAATAAGTTTTCTTAATTGATTTTTCCTGCTTAAAAATTCAGTTTAGTAAAGTCCCAGGTTAGTGTATTATAAAGTATTAATTCGTTGTTTAAAGTTGGTAAATTTAGAATTAACTTTAATGTTTCGTGTGCCATCATAGTTCCAATTATTCCGGGCAATGTTCCCAGAACTCCATTTAAATTACAATTTGGAACGTCTTTAGGATGGGCATTTCAGGAAATAAATCACGTAGATTTTTACTCCCATTATGATTAAAAATAGCCATTTGCCCTTCAAATTTTAATATACTCCCTATAAACCAATGTTTTGTTTAAACTCACACAAGTGTCATTAACTAAATAACGGGTTCCAAAATTATCAGAACCATCTACTACGATGTCAAATTGCTGAATAATTTTAGATGATTTTCAGAGTTATTTTTTTAAAGGCATAACAGTAATCAATGGGTTTAGTTTTTTGACTACAGTTTTGGCAGTTTGAGTTTTGGTTTGACCAACAGAGTCTTCAGTATATAAAATTTGGCGATGCCGGGTTTTCAATTTCTATTATATCAAAATCTACAATACCAACTGTCCACTTCCTGCGGTTGCTCAGATATTGCAAATACGGACAACCTAAACCTCCGGCACCGATAACCAACACTTTTGCTTGTTTTATTTTTTCTTGACCCGATATCACCAATTTCTGGTAACATCATCTGACGGTTATAGCGTAAAAAATCTTGTATAATGCTCATTTTGTATGTTTAATGTAGAGAGGTAAAATGTTAAATACTGCTAGGAAGAGCAAAAATCTAAAGTACCAGTTTAATAACTTTATGATATTTGACTATATGTTCTATCCCAATCTTTCCAAACAGGTTCATAACCTGATTTCTTGATGATTCTGGCAATTTCCTGAGCCGAACGTCATCACTAATCTCAAACTGTTCTAATGATTGAGGATCGACGGCGTATCGCCTGGGTTTGTTTTTGAACCAGCACTCATACTTGTTGTTCCAATCGGAATGATATTATTTCTAAATTTCTCATTTTCACGTGTTGATATCGAAATTTCTAAATCTTCATTCCACAATCGATAAGCACAGATAAGCTGCGTTAAATCTTTGTCATCCATAATAAAGTTAGGCTCGATAATTCCTTCTGCAGGACGTAATCTCGGAAAAGAAACGGAATACTTTGTTTGCCAATATTTTTTCTGGAGATAATCGATATGCAACGCATTAAAAAAACTATCAGTGCGCCAATCTTCTAAACCTAATAAAACACCCAATCCGATTTTATGAATACCAGCTGTTCCAATTCTATCAGGAGTTTCTAATCTAAAATAAAAATTTGATTTTTTGCCTTTGGTGTGGTATTTTTTATAGACTTCCTGATGATACGTTTCCTGATATACTAAAACAGAATATACGCCAGCTTTATGAAGTTTTTCATATTCTTCAGTAGAAAGTGGTTGAACTTCAACAGAAATAATCGAAAAATATTCTCTTATTTGGGTAATTGCATTCAGAAAATAATTAATATTTACTGTGTAATTTGCTTCGCCAGTAACCAATAAAACATGATCAAATCCAATGCCTTTTAAAGCTTCAACTTCCAGTTTAATCTCTAGGTCGAAAGAGTTTTTCGTTTGATTTTATTGTCCAAGCTAAAACCACAATAGGTACAAATGTTTTGACATTCGTTACTTAAATAAAGAGGAGCATACATCTGAATCGTTTTTCCAAAACGTTTCTTGGTTAATGTATGACATTCTTGAGCCATTTGCTCTAAATAGGGAAGTGCAGCTGGTGAAATTAAAGCAAGGAAATCATCAAGATTTCGTTTGTTTTTAGTCAAAGCGCGTTCTACTTCCTGTGGGGAAGTTTGATATATTTTTGGATTGGATGTGTTCAGTGGTATTGATTAAAGACAGATTTGAATGTATTCATTTACGTTGATTGGTTTCACGCAAATTTAAATTTTGTTTACTACTCGATGTATATTGTCTTGAATATTTACACAATTAAAATTGACTAATAACCCCAGTCTTTTATTGGTTAATTTCAAATAAGTATTTAATTGTTTAAAATGAATGGATTTTAATTCTTCCACAGATTTCAATTCAATAATTACTTTGTCTTCAACTAATAAATCTAATCGAAAAGTGATATCTAATTCTACATTATCATATTTAACGGGTAAATTAATTTGTTTAACGATTTTTAATCCATCTTTATTTAATTGATAATATAAAGCACTTTCATAAATTGATTCTAATAATCCAGGACCTAGGGCGTTGTATACTTTAAATATAGCACCTCTTACTTTGATATGAAATTTCATTTCTTGACATAATATTGGATTTATTCTTAAATCAAATTTAATGAAAAACCTTACATTTTAAATAGGCTTTTTCTCGCAATTTTGCAGATTGAGGAGATTATTTTTGGGCATGTTTCAATTGAAATAAATGTGCTCAATCTCCAAAATCTGCGAGAGATTAAAAATTAATCATATAAAAAAGAAGTCAATCAGGCTTGAAGCTACTGCTTGATGATATTGCCTTCCTAGTTTAGCCTAAATAAAGCTTTTCGGCCAGCAATTCACGAGCTTCTTTAAAAGCTTCAGCCATTAATTCTGGATTTCCTGTCTACAGCAATTGCAGTATTAACTAGAACTGCATCGGCACCAAGTTCCATTGCTTTTGCAGCATCTGATGGGGCTCCGATTCCGGCATCTATAATTACAGGAACGTTGCTTTGTTCTATTCTAATTTCTAGAAAATCGATAGTTTTTAATCCTTTATTTTTGCCAATAGGAGAGCCTAAAGGCATTACTGCGGCTGTCCCTACATCTTCCAATCGTTTGCATAAAACAGGGTCTGCATGAATATAAGGCAGAATAATAAAACCTAGTTTTGCTAATTCTTCGGTAGCTTTTAAAGTTTCGATAGCATCTGGCATTAAGTATTTTGGATAGGATGAATTTCGAGTTTTAGCCAATTGGTTTCAAGTGCTTCACGTGCTAATTGCGCTGCAAATATTGCTTCTTTTGCATTTCTTGCTCCGAAGTATTTGGCAATAAATTAATCCTCGGATGTTTTAAATGTGATAAAATAGCATCGGTTTCAGTTTCTAATCAGATGTGTTTTAAAGCAACCGTAACTAATTCACTTCCCGAAGCCAAAATAGCTTTTTCCATTTCCAGATTGGATCCAAATTTTCCAGTTCCTAAAAACAAACGGGATTCGAGGAGTTTATCGCCTATTTTAAATGATGACGTTTGCATATAATTTTTCGTTAAGTTGAGTAATGAGTTTTCTTTTTTCAGCACTTTCAGTAATTATTCCAGAAACGGCAATGCCATAGATTCCAGTTTCTATTAATTTGTCAATATCATCTATGATAATTCCGCCAATGGCATAAATTGGAATTTCGAGATGATTAGCTTTTAATTTTTGAAGAATTTCATAATAGCCTTCAAAGCCTAAAATTGGACTTAGCTTTTCTTTGGTTGTTGTAAACCGAAGAGGGCCAAGACCAACATAGTCACAGCCATTTTGGATATGATTTAAAATATCCTCGAATGTATTGGCCGTTCCTCCGATGATTTAGTATTGCCTAATGTAGTTCGTGCTTCTTCTATTTTTGTATCTAAAAGACCTAAATGAACTCCATCGGCTGCAATTTGTTGAGCTAGATAGACATTGTCATTTACAATGAAATTGGCGAGATACTCTTCACATAAAAACTTTACTGCTTCTGCTAAAGCAAAAGAGTTTTTGACACTTTGGTTTTTAAAACGCATTTGAATCCAATCACAGCCATTATCAAGAGCTTCATGGATATTGTATAATTGTTCTTCGATTGTGCTTCCTTGTGATATATATTGTAATTTATTATACATAATGATAGCCGATTAAAGTTGTAGTTGAATTCATATATTTTTCGATATAAATTTTAGCATTTATACAAGCTGATTTTATGTCTTGACCTAGAGCTAAATTGGCAGTAATAGCAGATGATAATATGCAACCTGAACCATGTTTTGCATTGCATTTGTTGTTATTCGGTGAAAGCACGAAAATATCATTTTGGCTATATAAATAATCAGTTCCGATTGCTTTGGTATTATGTCCGCCTTTTAACAGAATAGCAGTTGAGATTTGTTTATCTAATGGACTTTTGTTAAAATCGAAATCAGGAAATAGCTTTGTTATTTCATTATAATTTGGTGTAATCAAATCGATTTCAGCAAGTATTTCGATTAAATCGGATTTGTTTTCGATTGTGATAAAATCAAATTCTGTAGTAGATTTTAAAACTGTATCCCAAACAATTTGAGTTTTAGGAGAAAGTTTTTTTATACTAAGAATGATTTCTTTTAAATAATTGAGCGAAGGAATAATTCCAATTTTCACAACCTTTATATCATAACTTTCAAAAAGTGTTTTTATAGATCGTAATACAAAATCAAGCGATGTCCATTCTATTTCAAAGAATTCTTTTTCTGTCTGAATTGTATTTCCTGTATTTATGGCAAGTCCAGTCACATGATGTTGTTCAAAAGTTTTGGAATCTGCCAAAACTCCAGCGCCACCAGAAGGATCAAAACCAGCTATTGTAAGTACGAAAGGGCGATTTTCTGACATGATTTAAAATTTTTAATTGGATTTTCTGCATTCCAAATACTTCCTAATAGTGCAACATTATCGAAACCATTTGTCAACGGCTTTTCTATATTTTTAGCATTAATTCCGCCTAAAGCAATTAGTTTAGTTTTGATATTGGTTCTGTCTTTTATGGATTGAAATAAATCAGTTTTAGGGAGATAATCCTCTTTAGAAATGCTTGGATAAACAGGACTCAAAAAAGCATATTCAAATTCGGGAGCTAATGAATTAAAATCTGTAACTGAATGTGTAGAAGTTGATAAATGGATCTCTCTGTTTTTATATTTTTCGAGAGTGATTATTTTTCTTTTCCCTTCTGCAAAATGGATTCTGTTAATCTTAAATGTTTCTATTAATTCATAATGACTGTGCAATACTAATCGAGGGCGGAATTCAGGATTTATCTGCGCTATAAATGAAATCATTTCCTTAAGTGAATATTCAGGTTTCCGAATATGAAACGATTGTAATCCTTCCTCAAAAAGAGAATGGATCACATTTATTTCGTTTGCTATTGTAGTTGGATTTGAAATTACAATCATTTTACATGCTAGATATAAATCTCTTTTCCTTGTTCGATAAATTCTTCTGATTTCTCCTGCATTCCTTTTTCGGCTGCAGCCACATCACGAATTTCCTGAGATATTTTCATTGAGCAGAATTTTGGACCACACATAGAACAGAAATGAGCAATTTTTGCACCTTCGGCAGGAAGTGTTTCATCGTGGAATTCTCGCGCTGTATCAGGATCTAATGATAAATTAAACTGATCTTCCCATCGGAATTCGAAACGTGCTTTACTTAATGCGTTGTCACGATATTGTGCTCCTGGATGTCCTTTGGCTAAATCGGCAGCATGAGCTGAGATTTTATAAGTGATGACTCCATCTTTCACATCTTTTTTATTTGGTAAGCCTAAATGTTCTTTTGGGGTAACATAACACAACATTGCACAACCGTACCAACCAATCATTGCAGCTCCAATAGCCGAAGTAATATGATCATAACCCGGTGCAATATCTGTGGTTAATGGCCCAAGAGTGTAAAATGGAGCTTCATTACAATGTTCTAATTGTTTGTCCATGTTTTCTTTAATCATATGCATTGGCACGTGACCTGGACCTTCTATAAATACCTGAACATCATGTTTCCAAGCAATTTTGGCTAATTCTCCAAGAGTTTCTAATTCGGCAAATTGTGCAGCGTCATTCGCATCGGCAATAGAGCCTGGGCGAAGGCCATCTCCTAAAGAAAATGCTACGTCATATTGTTTCATGATTTCGCAAATTTCTTCAAAATGAGTGTATAAGAAGTTTTCCTTATGATGAAATAAACACCACTTTGCCATTATAGATCCACCACGAGAAACAATTCCTGTAACACGTTCGGCAGTAAGATGAATGTAACGTAATAAAACACCAGCATGAATGGTAAAATAAGAAACTCCTTGTTCTGCTTGTTCAATAAGAGTATCACGGAAAACTTCCCAAGTTAAATCTTCTGCAATTCCTTTTACTTTTTCTAAAGCTTGATAAATAGGAACTGTCCCAATTGGTACTGGCGAGTACAAATAATCCATTCTCTGGTTTCATGAATGTTTTTTCCTGTAGATAAGTCCATTATAGTATCGGCTCCCCAGCGACAAGCCCAAACGGCTTTTTCAACTTCTTCTTCGATGGTAGAAGTCACAGCGCTATTACCAATATTGGCATTTATTTTCACCAAGAAATTACGACCTACAATCATAGGTTCGCTTTCGGGATGGTTAATGTTATTTGGAATAATAGCACGACCAATGGCTACTTCGCTTCGTACAAATTCAGGCGTTATCTTGCTTTTTGGAGTATTAGCTCCAAAACTATGACCAACATGCTGGCATTGCATTGCCTTAGTCTGTTCGTTTAATAACTCAATACGTTGGTTTTCGCGAATGGCGATATATTCCATTTCGGGAGTAATTATTCCTTGTCTGGCATAATAAAGTTGCGTAACGTTCGCCCCTTTTTTGGCACGTTTTGGCTGATGTAAATATTCGAAACGCAAGTGATTTAAACTCTCATCGTTTAATCGCATTTGCCCGTAATCGGAACTAATTTCGTCTAGAATTTCTACGTCATTTCGACCTAAAATCCATTCTTCTCTTAAACGAGGCAATCCTTTTCGAATGTCGATTTGGATATTTGGATCGGTGTAAGGCCCTGATGTGTCATAAATTGTTAAAGATGGATTTTTTTCGATACCGCCATTAGAAAGTCTGGTATCGCTAAGTGCTACCTCACGCATAGCTACTTTTATAGGATGTATTTCTCCGTTTACATATACTTTATTGGAGTTGGGAAAAGGAGTTCTGGAAATTTGTTCTTCTGTAGTCATAGTTTTTTGTTTCAAGTTTCAGGTTTCAAGTTTGGCCTTGATTGTGGTTTTTTTGGCGTTTGTTTTTTCCGTAGAGGCACACAGCAGTGCGTCTACACACGATATATCAATTGGAATTTGGAATTTAAAAAAAATGGAATTTGACTTTTATCCACCTTGTGTGGCAGAAATAATTAAAATTTCGTCAGTTTCTTGTACGAGAAATTCGTTCCAGTTGAGTTTTGGAACGACAGTATTGTTTACGGCAACGGCAATTCCGTTTTGTTTGTTCGGAATTTCGAGATCGAGCAATGCTTGAACGCTAAGAGATTCAGCATTGAATTGTTTGGTTTGTTGATTGATTTTTAGTTCCATTCCTTCAGAATTTAGTATATAGTTATACTTTAGGAATGGCTACTATTACGCATAAAAATGCGCGCAGAAGTCATCTTACTTTTCCCTACGCTAGTATGAACTAGATCAGGTTCAGAGGGTAAAATCTCAGCCTACTTTATTGTAGACACCCCTAAAGTGTGAAGCAAATGTAATAAAAAATAGTTTGAAAGTTTAAAGTTTCAGGTTTAAAGTTGATTTTAAGAAACTGAAAACTAAAAACGGCAACTGATTACTTGTTTCGTGACCAGCAATCTTCGATATGATCATTGACCATTCCAGTGGCTTGCATATGTGCATAAATAACGGTTGAGCCTACAAATTTAAAACCTCTTTTTTTTAAATCTTTGCTAATAGTATCAGAAAGTGGAGTAGTGGCAGGAACGTCTTTTAAGGTTTTTGGGTTGTTATCGATGGGTTTTCCATCAGTGAATTTCCAGATATAATCAGAAAAACTTCCAAATTCCTCTTGTATTTTTATAAATGCCTGCGCATTGCTAACCGCAGAACGTATTTTTAATTTGTTTCGGATTATTCCAGTGTCTTGTAATAATGATTCAATTTTGTCTTCAGGATATTGAGCGATTTTTTTGTAATCGAAATTATCAAAAGCAATTCTAAAGTTTTCTCTTTTATTTAATATTGTTATCCAGCTCAACCCCGCTTGGAAGGTTTCTAGAATTAAGAATTTCAAATAATGATGCATCGTCGTAAACAGGAACACCCCATTCTTCATCATGATATTTTTTATATAAATCACTTGCTGAGCACCAGCCACATCTTATTTGTTCTTGTGTTGTCATTATTTCCCAATTTTCCAATGGTAGCCTTTTATAGAAGGAATATAGGCCGAGGTTCCAATGATTATTAAGTCGTTATATATTTTTTTGTTGTGTTTTATCCCAATAGCTTTTCCAGAAGTGTGCATTTTATTTGCTTCAAATTTAATTTTTATTCGGGCATCGGCAAATTTGGCATCCGAAATTTTTTCAATAAACCAAGTAGAATTCCATTTGATATCGATTTCATCTTCGGCGGTTTTGGTAATGCTTTTTATTAATCTAACACCGTCTTTTGGGATATTATGGTTCTCAATTAATTCTTTTTGAGTTAGTGTTTCTCCCGTTTTACAAGTTGATAATAATTTTTTGAAATAAGTAAAACCTTTAAGTTTTTCGTTTTCGATATTTTCTATAGCTATGCTGTCTTTTGCAGCGATTGCTTCTTCTGTAGCAGTTTTATTGTTTTTTATTTTACTTGAGGTAAATATTGTTTTTGTGATTGAATCTTTGACTGAAGTTATCGTTTCTATTGTACTTTTCGAAATGTCTTTCATTTTATCCGAAACATTCGTCGTTGACTTTAATAATTGATCTCTATCATTTTTGTTACAACTTATCAAGCAGCATATAATTAAAATCAATAAAATGGTAATGTGATTTTTCATGCGGTTTAATTGTTTTTTTTTTCTTTTGGATGATCTTCTTCTAGGTATTTTTTAATTAAATGATGTCCAAGATAAATTAATGGAGTTAATAAAACTGCAACAGTAAGTTTAAATGTGTAGCCAGTTAGCCCAGATGAAATAAAAGTATCAAAATCTATTTTTCCAGGTAACCAAAAAGCAATTCCCAAAACAATAAAAGAATCGAATAATTGAGAAATTACAGTTGATCCAGTAGTTCTAAGCCAAATTTTCTTTTCACCTGTTCGTTTTTTGAAAAACCAAAACATCCAAACATCTATTAGCTGTGATGCCATAAATGCAATAAGACTCCCGACTATAATCCACATACTTTGTCCAAAAACGGCATGAAACTGTTCGTCATTTACAGGACTTATTCCTTTTGCAGCTGGAATTACTATGGCCATGAATAATATAATGAAAGCATAAGCAATTAAACAGGCAGTTATAAGTGAAAGTTTTTTAACTCCTTTTTCTCCAAAATATTCATTGATTAAGTCGGTTGTTAAAAAAACGATTGGCCAAGGCAAAATTCCGATACTCATTACAAATGGACCTATTTGAATCAGTTTTCCTCCAATTAATTCTGCGACAACCGCATTGGTAATAAATATTCCAGAGAGAACTACAAAAACAATTTCTTTTTTGGTCTTAAACATAGATAATTTTTAATATGTCAAATTTAATATATTATTTGGAGTATTTATTTTTATAAAAAATATTGTTGAGATGTATTTAATATGTAACTTTTTTCTGTGTATCCTATTCTAATTATTGGTTATATTTGGGAATTGCATTTATTTTATAAAATTTAAATAACATACATGAAAAAAATTGTTACAATTCTAATTATGGCTACTTCTTTAACTTCAGTTCAGGCACAAACAAATTCTACTAATCCATTATTACAAAAATGGACTGGCCCTTATGGTGGAGTACCTGCTTTTGGAGAATATAAAATTGCTGATTTTAAGTCTACTTTTGATGATGCTATTAAGCAAAAAAAAGAGGAGATTGATGCTATTGCAAATAACCCGAAGCCTGCAACTTTTGATAATACAATTGCTCAACTGGAACGATCTGGGAAAACGTTGTCAAGAGTTATGACGGTTTATGGAATTTATTCTTCGAATATTAGCACTCCAGAATTTACATTGGTAAAAAAGGATATTGAACCTTTACTAGCAGCACAATCTACTGATTTTTATCAAAACAGGAAGTTGTTTGAAAGAATTGAGAAGCTCTATAACTCTCCTGATAAAAAGAAACTAACTAGTGAGCAACAAAGACTTATTTGGGTTTATCATATAGAATTTAATAAGCAAGGAGCTAATTTAAGTGATGCTGATAAGGCAAAAGTTGGAGAAATAAATAAACAATTGTCGACATTGTTTTCGCGATTTAGTCAAAATTTATTGGCTGAAGAAAATGATCAATATGTTGCATTATCAAATGAAGCTGATTTCGATGGTTTACCAGATGAAATAAAGAAAGCAGCTATGGCTCAAGCCAAAGAAAGAAAGCTTTCTGCAATGGGATGTATAGCAAACACACGCTCTTTTGTGGAACCTTTTTTGACTTTTTCTACGAATAGAGAATTGAGAGAGAAGGTGTGGAGAATGTTTATAAACAGGGGAGATAATGGTAATGAATATGATAATAAATCGACTTTGGTCGAAATATTACAGCTTCGTGCTGCAAAAGCAAAACTTTTGGGCTATCCTACTTTTGCTCATTGGAATTTAACTAATCGAATGGCTAAAACTCCTGAAAGAGCTATGGCTTTAATGGAGGCTGTTTGGGAGCCTGCCGTAGCTCAGGTTCATAAAGATGTTGCAGA
The DNA here is from genome assembly GCF_056783245.1 of Flavobacterium sp. TC780. Lineage (NCBI taxonomy): Bacteria > Pseudomonadati > Bacteroidota > Flavobacteriia > Flavobacteriales > Flavobacteriaceae > Flavobacterium > Flavobacterium sp. TC780. Next base: position 61,340 of record NZ_JBXBAV010000086.1, read on the forward strand.
TATGCAAAAGATTGTTGTAGCCGAAGGAGGGAAGTTTCAGATCGAGCCATGGGATTATCGCTATTATGCTGAAAAGGTTAGAAAAGCCAAATATGATTTAGATCAAAATGAGGTTAAAGAATACCTTCAGCTTGAAAAATTACGTGAAGGAATGTTTTGGGTGGCTGGTGAATTGTTTGATTTAAAATTTAAACAAATAACAAATGTACCTGTTTATCATCCAGATGTGAGAGTTTGGGAGGTATCTAATGCCAAGTCAGGTAAAGTGGTAGGTTTATGGTACTTTGATCCTTATGCACGCAAAGGAAAGCGTTCTGGTGCTTGGATGAATGCATACAGACAACAGCAAAAAATGGATGGTGATGTTCTTACTATTGTTTCTAATAATAGTAATTTTATTAAAGGGAATGATAATGAGCCTGTTTTAATTTCATGGACTGATGCAACTACTTTGTTTCATGAGTTCGGGCATGCATTACATGGTTTATGTTCGAATGTTACCTATCCAACTTTGTCTGGGAACAGCAGTAGCAAGAGATTATGTTGAGTTCCCATCTCAAATCTTAGAGCGTTGGTTAGAAACACCTGAAGTGTTGAATAAATTTGCTTTAAACTACAAAACAGGGATGCCTATCCCTAAAGATTTGGTAGATCGTATTGCAAAAGCAGCAACATTTAATGAAGGGTTTTCTACTGTTGAGACAATTTCAAGTTCTCTTATAGATATGAAATTACATTTAGCAGGAGACTCAATTATTGATCCTACAGTTTTTGAAAAAGAAACATTGGATAAGCTTAAAATGCCTAAAGAAATTGTAATGCGTCACCGTATTCCACAATTTGGACATATTTTTTCTAGTGATGGTTATGCGAGTGGGTATTATAGTTATTTGTGGGCTGACGTAATTAGTGCAGACGCTTATGAGGCATTTACTGAAGCAAATGGACCATATGATAAAAATGTTGCAAAAAGATTACATGACAAAATCTTTAGTGTTGGTAATACAACAGATCAGGAGCAAGCTTACAAATCTTTCAGAGGGCATAATCCTGAGATTAATGCTTTAATGAAAGCGAGAGGTTTTGAGGCTCCAGTTGTAAAACCAAAGAAATAGTTATTGCAAAAAATAAAATAGAGTTATATAGTCGGAAGATTTTTCTTCCGACTATTTTTATTTATTAAGTAAGATTTTGCTTGGTAGAGTGATGTAGGTATAAAATTAAAGCAGCTCTATTGTAGAGCTGCTTTTGTGTATTCTAAATTAAGAACTTTATTTGTTTAGTGACCCCATGGTCTTTCAGGTACTGGAATTTCTTTACTCAAATCAAAACGAACTTGAAAGTGATTTGGAGAATTAGCTTTTCTTAAGTTATAAGTATATTCATTTCCGTCTATTGTTACCCACCAGACATTGGCTGATGCAGCTGGAATTAAATTTGTTGTTTCCTGATCGGCAGGGAAAAATTGAATTTGTGATGCTCCTGTATTTGTTGTTGTGCCTCCGTATTGGGTGATTTTATCTTCTGATCCGTCTTTTAAACGATGGTCGTGTTTTAATTGAATTCCGTTTTTTGTTTTAGTAAATACCCAAGTTCGGGAATGGTCATCACCTACATAAAAAGGAATTTTAATTTCTGAATCGGAACAACTCATTACATACATTGATAATTTTTTATCAGCAAAATCTTTAGGAGCTGGTTCTGTGCTTAGTTTGCCTGAGTAGGCCTTGCCGCAATGTGCTTGTAATTGCTTCCAAAACTCATCTTGAGCATTTTTATTTTGTGCAAAAGTTGCGCTAATTGCAAAAATCAAAACGAGTAAAAAATAGTTTATTCTCATCATTTTATTTTATAAATGTTATTTTCAAATATACCTTTTTTATCTAAAGTAATTTCTTTTATGATAATATTTAGGTTGCTTGATCTATATCCTTCAGGAAGGTTTGGTAATAACTTTATAAATAAAATGTAGCGTTTCTCTTTGAAGAATTTATTCTCAGATAGATTTATTTTGGTAGAAGTATATTAGGCTTAAATAAAAAAGTGATGGGTTTTGAGACTCCATCATTTTAATTTATACCGCATTGTGATATGGTTTAAACTAAAAAAGGTTGGAATTTCTTCCAACCTTTTTTATATGTAATTTAGAATATAGATTATCCTAAAGAAACTCTTTTGAAACCTGTAATTTCAACGTTGAATTCTTTAACATAATCACCAACTTTTTTACTATCATCTTTGATGAAGTTTTGATCTAATAAAGCTTTCTCTTGATCTAAAGTAGTATTGTCAGAGATGAAACGTTGAATTTTTCCTGGAATAATTTTGTCCCAAATTTGTTCTGGTTTACCTTCAGCTTTTAATTCAGCTTTAGCATCTTCTTCAGCTTGTTTTAAAACTTCTTCAGTTAATTGAGAGAAAGAAATATATTTAGGAACATTTTTTAAAGTTTTTCCTAAACGTTTAGCTTCTTCATTATCTTTTTCGATTACAGCAATACGAGCAGCAAGTTCAGATTCAACGAAAGCAGGATCAAAATCTTTGTAAGATAATGTATCAGCTCCCATAGAAGCAACTTGCATAGAAACATCTTTAGTTAAAACGTCAGCGTTAGGAATTGGAGCAGAAATTGCAGTTAATGCAGCAATTTTGTTAACGTGAACATAAGATCCAACGAAAGCACCTTCTAAAATTTCAAAACCACCGATTTCGATTTTTTCACCAATAACTCCAGTTTGCTCGATTAATTTTTCAGCAACAGTCATTCCGTTGAAATCTGAAGCTAAGAATTCTTCTTTAGAAGAGAAATTGATCGCTTTTTCTACTAATTCTTTAGCCAAAGTTACGAAAGCCTCATTTTTACCTACGAAATCTGTTTCGCAGTTTAAAGTGATGATAACACCTTTAGTTTTGTCAGCATTAATAAAAGAAACAGCAGCTCCTTCAGAAGACTCACGGTCAGAACGGTTAGCAGCAACTTTTTGTCCTTTTTCTCTAAGGTTTTGTATAGCTTTATCGAAATCTCCTTCAGCTTCAACTAAAGCTTTTTTACAGTCCATCATTCCGGCACCTGTAACTTGTCTTAATTTATTTACGTCTGCAGCAGTAATTGTTGCCATATTGTATGTTTTTTTATGAGTTAAAAGTAAAAATTCCAATCTTTAAATCTCAAATTCCAATTTTATCAAATTATCAACATAATGTTTCTAACTTTTTTATGGGATTTGGAATTTAAAAATTGGAATTTAAAAGTTTATTTATTCTTTTGTTTCAGCAGGAGCTTCAACAGCTTCAGCAGCTGGAGTTGCTTCTTCTGTAGCAGGCAATAAGTCAGCCTCTTTGTCAGAACCTCTGTCAGAAAGACCTTCAACGATTGCAGCTGTAACTAAAGATAAAATTTTATCAATTGATTTAGAAGCATCATCATTTGATGGGATTACATACTCTACTTCTCTAGGATCAGAGTTAGTATCCACCATTGCGAAAACTGGAATGTTTAATTTTTGTGCTTCTTTTATTGCGATATGTTCAGCTTTAATATCTACTACGAACAATGCTGCAGGTAGTCTAGACATGTCTGCGATTGAACCTAAGTTTTTCTCTAGTTTAGCACGAAGACGATCTACTTGTAAACGCTCTTTCTTAGAAAGTGTCATGAAAGTACCGTCTTTCTTCATTTTATCAATAGTAGCCATTTTTTTAACAGCTTTACGGATAGTTACGAAGTTAGTTAGCATTCCACCAGGCCATCTTTCAGTGATGTAAGGCATGTTAGCAGCTTTTGCTTTATCAGCAACGATGTCTTTAGCTTGTTTTTTGGTAGCTACGAATAATATTTTTCTACCTGATGCAGCGATTTTTTTCAAAGCTTCATTAGCCTCTTCAATTTTTGCTGCAGTTTTATATAGATTGATAATGTGAATACCATTACGCTCCATATAAATGTAAGGAGCCATGTTTGGATCCCATTTTCTAGTCATGTGTCCAAAGTGAACACCTGCTTCTAGTAATTCTTTTACGTCTATTTTGTTTGCCATTTTTGTACTAGTTTACGTTCTGTTGATTAGCAATGCATAAATGGCGGTTTCCCAGGCTTTATACATTTAGATGCTAAACTATTTCCTACCTCGATAGGAGAGCAACAACAACTGTGTTTTTTAAATTCAATAATAATTGATATGTCTTGCTCGTAATGAACAAGACAGGTAATATTAACGTTTAGAGAATTGGAATCTCTTACGAGCTTTCTTCTGACCGAATTTCTTACGTTCAACCATTCTTGGATCTCTTGTTAATAAACCTTCTGGTTTTAAGATAGCTCTGTTTTCAGCATTTACTTCACACATAACACGTGCTAATGCCATTCTTACAGCTTCTGCTTGACCAGTTGAACCACCTCCGTAAACGTTTACTTTTACATCAAAGTTGTTTACATTTTCTGTCATAGACATTGGTTGTAAAACTTTGTATTGCAAAGTTGCAGTTGGGAAATAGGTTGCGAATTCTTTTTTGTTTACAGTGATTTTTCCTGTTCCTTCTGAAACATAAACACGTGCAACAGCGGTTTTTCTTCTACCGATTTTGTGAATAACTCCCATTACTTAAGATCGTTTAGGTTAACAGTTCTAGGTTTTTGAGCTCCTTGTTTGTGCTCTGATCCTACAACAACATTTAAATTTCTGAAAAGTTCAGCTCCTAATTTGTTCTTAGGTAACATTCCTTTTACTGCTTTTTCTACTAATAATGCAGGGTTTTTTGATTGCAATACTTTAGCAGTTAAAGTTCTTTGTCCTCCTGGGTAACCTGTATGACGCATGTAAATTTTGTCATCCATTTTTGTACCTGTAAGGTTAATTTTTTCTGAGTTGATAACAATTACGTTATCTCCACAGTCAACGTGCGGTGTGTAACTAGGCTTGTACTTACCTCTTAAGATCATTGCAACCTTTGAAGCAAGACGTCCTAAGTTATGACCTTCAGCGTCAACAACAATCCACTCTTTAGTTACAGTAGCTTTGCTAGTTGAAACCGTTTTGTAGCTTAATGCGTCCATAATATTATTTTAATTAAACATTCCATCCCCAATAAAGGGGTTGCAAAAGTACAATTAATTATTTTAAATACAAATACCTTAAAAGATTATTTTAAATGCTGAAAATCAGGAGGTATCTTTTTATTTGAAAGAATAAAAAAACCAGCTTTACAATTAAGAAAGCTGGTTTGGATATTTTGGGGTAAATTTTGTTAGACAATAAACAAATTTGCTATGTCTACAACTTGTTGCGTAGTAAGGGGTTCATCATAGGCTTCTGAGCCTGCGGCGGCTCCAAATAAGGCAGCAGTATTATATCCTGCTTGTACAGTTAATTGTTCTCCATCATATACAGCTTGAGTTTGGATAGGCATTCCTGCACCTCTCTCATTACCATTAATCCATCCTTTAAGACCGCGTAAACGTCGTACTTCGGATGCGTGACGTGCCTCTACGGAATGTATTTGCAGTGCAGCTGTTAATAAATCAGGTGTAGAAATTAAATTTCCTGCTTGACCTTTATAGGCTCTTACTCCTGTATCTTCAAAGGCTTGTGCCAATGCCAGAAATGTTGGATAGTCATTAAACGGGTCAAATGCTCCACCAACAGTAAAATCAAAAGTTGGTTTGGGAACAAAGTTTGCACTTGCTGGTCCGCCTAATCCAGCAATCAGAAATTTAACATGACTTGATTCATGGGCTGCAATTTGTTGAAAAACTTTTAAATCGCGTCCACCGTTTTCAGATGCAGGAATAACTCCATGATCTAATGCCATAGCGTAAAATTCATCTTCAAGATATTCTAATGTTAATGCAAATTGCAATGCTCCAATAGGAGTTGCTGGAGTTGCAGTTATATCTTTGGCTAAAGCTTTATTGGCTAATGAAGATAATCCGAATGGAATTGAGGCTATTGCCAAAGTCTTTCCGATATTTCCAAATTGTGTAAAGCTGTCTCTTCTTGAACCAGTGCTTCTCATCGCGCTTTCGTCAGCAAAAGTTTCTATAAATTTTAATATGTTCATAATTTCTAAATTTTAAGGGGTTATGATTATGGTAAGTATTTTGCTGTGAATGGAGTTGTTATAAATCCTCCAGCAACTGCTAAAATTTTAGATGGATCTTTTGCCACATCTAATCCAGTTGTAGCATTTACTACATCATCGCCCGCAAAATCTTTAGAGTTTGGGTTGATCAAACTTCTAATAGCCGAAGCATGTCTTGCCTCTACAGAGACAATCTTGCCTGCTAACACTAAATAGTCAGCGCTTTTAATTAGTTTTCCTGCACCATTATATGCGGCAACTCCTGTGTCTTCAAGAGCTTTCGCGGTTGCAAGTACTTCGGAACGACTGTTAAAATTCATAGATCCATAATTAAAAGCCAAGTTAGGAAGTAATTGAGTACTTGGTTTAGGGAGCGCTCCGCTTAAAGCAGCTTTAAAAAAATCTCTGTGAATTACTTCGTGATGATACAAGTCGGTAAGTACTTGTTTTTCAATGTCGTTGAAAACAGAGTTAAAACTCGATGCATTTACAACTTTAGTATAAAAGTCTGCTTCTAATTGTTCTAAGGCATATGCGTATGTTAATACACCGAAATCTCCAGAGCCTAGGTCGAAGACGCCATTTCTAATTCCGGGTAATGAAGTGTCATCTATGGGCATGTCTTCGTTATCATCGTGACTGCATCCTGCCAAAAGTAAGCCAGTGCTAACAAGCGTTAGTCCACTGATCTTAAGGAAACTCCTTCTATCGTTGAGTAAGGGGTTAACTTCGTGAATTTTAATTTTCGTTTTTCATAATTCAATTTCTTTAAAGTGGTTATTAATAGTAATTATAATCATGCGTAAATAGTTATAAACGAAATTTTCAGGAAGGCGGTTTTAAAATTTTGCTTTTTTTTATTTTTTATTTAAATTGTTTTACTGAGTAGGTACAATTACTTGAAAAATTAATGGATGTTTTGACTTGTTTTTGTTTTAATTTCCTTAATTCTACTATATTTGTATTAATTCAATAAAATTATCTTAAATGAAAGCTAAAGCAACTCTAAAACAAATCGCAAAAGAACTTAATGTTTCCGTGTCTACAGTTTCTAAGGCACTTAATGATAGTCCTGAAATTAGTGAGCAGACTAAAATTAAAATTAAAGAGTATGCCAAACTAAAAAATTACAAACCGAATGTTATTGGCTTGAATTTAAAAAACCGTAAAACAAAAACAATTGGAGTTATTATTCCTAATATATTAAACTCATTTTTTGCTAAGGTTTTTAGTGGTATCGAAAAAGTAGCTGATAAAAAAGGATATAATGTGATTACATGTATTTCTAATGAGTCTTTGGAAAAAGAAATCCATACTCTTGAAATGTTGAGCAACGGAACGATTGATGGTTTTATATTATCGGTTTCTGAAGAAGCTCAAAAATTACAAGAATACAATCACTTTAAAGAAATTATAAATGACGGAACGCCAATTGTAATGTTTGATAGGATTGCTGAAGGAGTAGAATGTGATAAAGTGATAGTTGATGATTTTGATTCTGCTTTAAATTCAACACAACATTTAATTAATTTAGGATGCAAGAATATCGCCTTAATTTCTTCAGTAGATAACTTAAGTGTTGGGAAGTTGAGAGCTGATGGGTATCTAAAAGCTTTGGTTGACAATAACATTCCTGTAAATGAGAATATCATTCTTCGTACCGATTCAGAGGAAGATATGAAAAGTAAAATTGATGCCATTTTTGACCATAAAATCGATGCTATTTTTGCTTTAGATGAAAATGATTCAGTAGCAGCTTTAAGAGTTAGTTTGAAAAAAGGATATAGAGTTCCAGAAGATATATCAATAATAGGTTTTGCTGATGGAATTTTGGCTTCAAGACGATTATCACCAAGTTTAACAACGATAAGTCAACACGGAATAGAAATTGGCGAAGTTGCTGCCAAACGATTAATCTCAAGATTAGAAGAAAAAGAAGGGGAAAGCAGTGATTACGAAACGATAGTAATCAAAACCAAACTGAAAGAAAGAGAATCATCAAGAAAATCTAAATAATAAAAAAATCCATTAGCTCAGCTAATGGATTTTTTTATTATTATTTAACTTTCCCAAGTAATTTGATCTAGATTTCCTTTTTCATTTGTTTTAACAACTAAAAGTTGATCACAAGGTTCTCCATCAATATCTATCGAATAGTCAAAGACTCCATAATAGGTTGTGTTGTATTTACCATCAGGATAAAGCCCGACTCTATTTAGTTTTAATTCATTGAGAAGTAAAATCTCTTTTGGAGTATTTGTGTTATCTAAGTCTATGATTTTTGATATCTCAACTTGCTCAAGTTCATCAAAATAAAAGTTTATATAGTCTCGAGTTTCCCCATCTTCTTCTTTCAAATCATTTTCAATATAAGACATATTCTGTTTGTCAAATTTCTTGATGTTTTCAAGGAAAGTTCTAATTGTTTCTATTGAGGGCTGGTCAATTGAATCATTTTCAAAGTTTAAATCAATATTTATTTTTGTTTCGTTAAAATCAACTTCTACGGAATAGTATTCTTTTAACTCTTTTGAATTGATTTCTTCAAAGTATGGAAAGTTGTAATTCATCATTTTAAGTTTTTAAAATATTAATGCGCCTCTAACCAATCTCTACCCATACCTAGCTCTACTTCTAATGGAACTGCCATTGTGAAAGCATTTTCCATTTCATGTTTAATCATAGGCTGTATTTTTTCAAGTTCATCGTTGTGTACGTCAAACACAAGCTCATCATGCACTTGAAGTAACATTTTAGATTTCCAGTTTTCGTCTCTTAATTTTTTATGAATATTAATCATTGCAATTTTAATAACATCGGCAGCACTTCCTTGAATTGGAGCGTTTAAGCATTTCTTTCAGCTCCGCCACGTACAATTGCGTTTTGTGAATTAATGTCTTTTAAATAACGTCGACGGCCCAGGATAGTTTGAACATAACCATTCTCTCTTGCAAAATCTATTTGTTCTTGAATGTATGATTTTAATCTTGGATATGTTTTATAGTATGCTTCGATTAATGTCGCACTTTCACTTCTAGATAGTGAAGTTTGATTGCTTAAACCAAAAGCCGAAACACCATAGATGATACCAAAGTTTACAGTTTTAGCATGGCTACGTTGTTCACGGGTTACTTCTTCTAGAGCTACATTAAATACTTTAGAAGCGGTAGATTTATGAATGTCTTCATGATTTTGGAATGCTTTTATCATGTTCTCTTCACCACTTAAAGCAGCGATAATTCGCAATTCTATCTGAGAGTAATCGGCAGATATTAAGGTGTAATTTTCATCACGTGCAATAAAAGCTTTACGTATTTGTCTTCCTCTTTCGGTACGAATTGGAATGTTTTGTAAGTTAGGATTGTTAGAGCTTAAACGACCTGTTGCAGCTACAGTTTGCATATAATCAGTATGGACTCTTTTAGAAACTGGATCTACTTGTAATGGTAAAGCTTCTACATAGGTATTCTGTAATTTTACAAGAGAACGCCAATCTAAAATAGCAGCAACAATTTCATTGTCTTTGGCTAAATAACTTAAGATTTCTTCACCAGTTGCATATTGGCCAGTTTTAGTTTTCTTTTGCTTAGCTCCACCAATTTTTAATTTATCAAATAAAATATCACCTAATTGTTTTGGAGATGCAAGGTTGAATTGTTCTCCAGCAATTTCGTAAATTTTGGCTTCTAATGTTTTAATATCATTGCCTAATTCTTCTGATAATGATTTTAAGAAATCTACATCAAGACGAATTCCTTCAGTTTCCATAGCAGCCAAAACGCTAACTAACGGAATCTCGATTTCGTCAAATAACTTTTTGGTTTCAGTTTTGTCTAATTCAGTTGTAAATATTTCTTTCAGTTGTAAAGTTACATCGGCATCTTCTACAGCATATTCTTTTATATCTTCGAGTGCAACTTCGCGCATCGATTTTTGATTCTTTCCTTTTTTACCAATTAAATCTTCAATAGATTTTGGAGAATATTTTAAATAAGTTTCGGATAAAATATCCATATTATGGCGCATATCTGGATTAATCAGGTAATGTGCAATCATAGTATCAAATAATTTTCCTTTTACCGAAACACCATAATTCAATAATATTTTTAAATCGTATTTTAAATTCTAACAATTTTTTCGATTGCTTCATTTTCAAAAAACGGAATAATTTTTAAATCAATGCTTTAGCTTCATCTTGATTTTCTGGAAATGGAATATAAAAACCTTTCCCCTTTGTATGAAAATGAAATTCCAACCAATTCAGCATGTAAGGCATTTAGTCCGGTAGTTTCGGTATCAACAAACAGCCGTTTGCTTTTGTAAATTTTGTAAAAGCAATTTTAAGCCTAAATCACCTTGTACGATTTGATAAGAGTGAGGTGTATTTTCTAAATTGCTATAAAAAAGAAGTTCTTTGCGCTTCTGGATTTTCTTCATCAGTAGTAGCACTTCCAAAAAGGTCAAATTGATCCTCGTTTTTTGGTTGTGGTTAGGTGCTGCCTCCCTAACAACAGGAGCATGTATTAACCTTAGCAATACGTACTGAAGCCACGTCAACAGTATACGTAAAA
>NZ_JBXBAV010000087.1:0-30794 GCF_056783245.1 Flavobacterium sp. TC780
TACGTATTGCTAAGGTTAATACATGCTCCTGTTGTTAGGGAGGCAGCACCTATCCAAAGCTACTTTACCGATTTTAAACTGATGGGGTCTTCCTGTTTTACGAATGACTTTTTTAATTCGCTGTTCGTCTTCAATAAAGTCCTTGTTTTGGATTTCCAAAGCATCGCTGAACCGTAGCCCTCCTGCATAAATGGAAAAAATAAACATATCCCTGTAAATATCTCCTTTTGTTCCTTCCCCTGCATTGTAATTAATCATTGCCTCAATTTGTTCCTTGTTCAAAAACAATCGCTTGCCTGTTTCTTTTTTTAAAGTCAGTTTACTTATTGGGTACATATATTCGGGGATAATATCCTCTTTAATGGCTTGTTTGAACATTATCGCCAGTATCATAATGGAGTAGCGCTGTGTGGTTAATCCATTACCTAATTCATTTACCATATATGCCATATAGTCCATTAAGAGCGAAACGGTAATATCATCAAAGAAAACATCTTTTGTGCCTAACCAGTTTTCAAACTTCTCTAAATACAGCTTGTAATTATTATACGTTCCCACAGAAACACTCCCCCTGATTTTTTCGCAATACTTATAAGAGTATTCAAAAAAGTTAGGCACTTCTTTACCTTTAATAGCTTCTTTAAGTTTCTTTGCCGAAACCGTTTTTACCTTTCTTTCCAAGTCCGCAACCTGTCCTTCCGCATCTGCTACTTTTTGAGCAATGGAAGCGTTCATTCTTGCGCTATTTGGGTTGTTCTTTTTACCCTCTGTTTTGCCTCGTCCCATTCGCTCTCTTTCAACTTCACGCCAACAGAAATAAATTTTGCTTTCCTGTCTTTAATAACTCTTATATATAAAGGACAATGTCCCGCTTGGTCTTGCTGATGTGTTCTTAAAATTAACTTAATAGAAGCCATAAATTGCAAAAATTAAAAAGTTGTACTATAGTTTACAAAAGGAAGCAAATGGGTGAAGTCTTTAAAAACAAAGCGTTTCATTTGAGTGCAACCTGAAACGAAAGTACAACATTTGGTACAACAAAGCAAACATTATATTGCTTTTTTTTGCTTCAAATTTGCATCATCAAAAATAAACAAGTCAATAAATACGGTACTTTAGAAGCAAATCAAAACATATAATATTATAATAGTACTAACAGCGGTTTTTCACAACAAAACGTAAAACAAATGACTTTAGAAAATAAAATTATTAATTTAAAACAGTCCGCTATTTTGGACCACGAAATAATTGTTAAACTCTCCAATTTTGAAGATTTTTATAAAACTTTTGGTCGATTTGAGCATTTTTTTATTTCAAAAAGTTTTTTAGAAAAAATATTATATTTAAAAAACCAAGTAATTGAAATTCCCAATTCTTTTATTTTAAACTCCTCAACTCTTAGATTTGTTTTAGAAACATTAATTCACTCAAAATTATTTTTAATGGAGGAAAAATATATCTATACTTTTTTCTATTCTATATATTCAGAGCAAATCAAAAAATGTGAAAATTTTATTTCTAGACTTGAATATGAAATTCAATTAATTGATAAATACAAAATCGAAGAAGAAAACACGAAACCGGACAAAACAAATCTATCTAATAATAGCGAAGAGGATATACAAAAATATTTTAATAAAATAAAAAAAATAGAACGAGAAATAGATGCCCGAGCAGAAAAAGAGTTAACCATATTTTGGGAGATTTCAAAAATATGGGTTACTTTTTACAAAAAAGTTTGATGGAAGAACAACTTCAAAAATATGAAAGTCAGTTACAACATTTACAACATTTAAAAAACAAAAAACAAGAAGAACTTTTTAAAAAAGAAAATTTAAAAGTTCTATTCAACTTTACTAATGAAGACGATGTTTTCAATAAACTCAAAGAAACACGTAGAACTTGGAAGACAAAAGCTGAAGTTACATCTTTAGAAAAAGAATATGAACTAGTCTATGAAATTACAAGTGCATCACTTCATTCAACTTCATACAGCATTATAACTAATTCAGAAACCAATGAACAAGAGCAAATTTTTGCATTAGAATTAATTTGTAAATATTCAAAAGAAATTACTGAAAACTTACTTCAATTCTTAGAATTCGATAGATATTCGAAAATAGAAGTTGTGAATATATAAAGCTGCTGCTAACAGCTACAAGCAATTTGGGTAGATTGCCACGCAGAAACGCAAAAATTAGCTAAAAAATCTAGATTTTAAAATTATGACAAAAAGAATAATAATTAAAATAATAAATATCTTGAGTCTCAGACGATGTAACAGATGTCAAGAACTCAACACGATTGTGGTTGTTGGTTTCCTGATTTTGATTAATTAAAAACGAACTATTGACAAAACTGACAACGACTTAGCAAATCTATAAAACGTACTTGATTATCGAGTGCGATAGCTTCTTCTAAACTTGAAATACGCATCTGGTTGCAGGAAGTTCCATGTATATGTTGCATTACTAAAAAATACGAAAAATCCTGTTTTAAAAGCAATACTTTCCTATATTTGTTTACAACAAAACGAAAGTTTTTCCACAGACTGACGTTGGCAGTAACTTTAGCACAGAGAATCGTAGAAAAAGACAATTGAAATAGAAAATGGCAAAATTTATTACCGGAGAAAATCTTGAAAATGCAGTTTATGAAATAATTTGGGAAGCAGAAAGCAATCTTTTAATTGTTTCTCCATTTATTAAACTTGATGATTATTTCAAAAGACTTTTTGACAAGCATATGAATAATCCGAAACTACATATTCTAATTGTTTTTGGTAAAAACGAAAAAGAAGTAAGTAGAAGTTTAAGCAAAAATGATTTTGACTATTTCAAAAAATTTCTTAACATAAGTATAGTTTATATTCCAAATCTTCACGCAAAATATTATGGAAATGAAAAGAAAGGGGTAATTACTTCAATAAATTTATATGATTATTCATTTAAAAACAATGTTGAATTTGGTGTTTTTTCTGAAATAAATATTTTATCAAAATTCACAACAAATACAGACAATGAAGCTTGGCAAACTTGTTATGAACTTGCCGAAAAAAGTGAAGCTATTTTCATAAAAAGACCAGTTTTTGAAAGAAAATATTGAGTTCATTGCTTGGTAAAAATTATATAAAATCTGACACTTTACACGACACAACTGAAAAGTTTTACTCTTCGTGGAATAGAAATCGAGATAATCAAATAAAAACATTAGAAGATTTTCCTTTCGAACTGGAATTGGGTTCAGTACAAGATAAAAAGCACCAAACACAGCGGAAATAGAAAATCCAATAAATGGTTTCTGCATAAGAACTGGAGAAAAAATAGAATTTAATTTAAAAAAGCCATTTTCATATCAAGCATATAGAAGTTGGGCTTCTTTTGGAAACGATAACTATCCTGAAAACTTTTGTCACAAAACAGGAAAACCATCGAATGGAAAAACATCAATGCGTAAACCAATATTGTAAAAGAAAAAAAGCTACTGCCAACGGCCGTTTGGCGAGATTGGGGTTTTAGGCTTAATGGAAAGTTGGTTTTGTGTTTGGAAAATTTGTATTTAATCGAAAAATCCAAGCATCTTTAATCACCAACCTCGCCATGCGCCAGAACGGTATGTGCAATTTGCACGCAACAATTAAAAAATTTAAGAATTATGAGAATTATTGAAAACTTATTAGAATGGCTGGAAAACCAAAATACAAATTCTAGAGATACTGTTCTGTTTCAAATCCTTATGCTTGCTCCAGATTATGACCTTACAAAATTTAATTACACAACAGATAATTTTTTAAATTTTAAAGAATATCTAAATAATGATACCGGAGACACAAAAAAAATCGGAAAACTTATTTATATAATTAATGCAATAAATTTCACTGTTCTTGATTACGATGAAATTGATAATTTAATTGACTCTCAAGTTTTATTAAAAGATATTATTGTTTCAGGAGAATCTGAGGGGAAAGATATGTCTTATTTAAGACAAATACATATCAATGGAGGTGAAAATTTTGAAGCAAAAAAGGAATTTAAAAATAATTGGATTGAGTATCGCGACGAAAATCTAAAATTTGAAATCCTGAATAAAATCTTAAAGAACAGTCTTCTGGATAAAAAATAAAAGTGCACATAACAGTTACAACGGATTTGGGCATTTGGTTTAATGGAAAAATACTCTTGTATTTGGAAGATTTGGCAAATCCGAATAATCGCCTTAATTAAGTCCCAAACCCGCTGTAGTTACAGAACGTTATGAGGCAAATTAAAAGACAGACAATGCAGAGTATTCTAATTGATTTTCCAAATAAAACAAGTAATGACTATTTGTATATATTACCAATAGAACGATTTTCAATTAATCAAAAATCAAGAGTTAAGAATTTAGTTATTTATCCAAAAGGTGCAGTTGATATAAATGAACTTTTTAAGAATCATTCATTTTTAGAAGATAACTCCAGAGAAATTAATAAACTAAAAGAGAATGCATTAATTGCGTTTCTTTCAAGTTCACCTGTGAAATTCCCTGCTCAAGTAACTAATAATTTGAATCTTCTTAATTTTGCTTTAGAATATACAATTCCAATTTTAGACTTTTATATTTTCAATTATTGTAACATTAATAATAACTCAACACTACCTGGTAGAGTTGGACAAATTGAAACGGGAGAATCTATTTTATTAATGTTTAATGATTATGGTAGTCCATTTACAAGAATTATATGCGAAAAAGTAAATACAAATACAATATCATTGGGTAATGGATTAACAATTAGTGAACCTGACTTATTGAATTCTTTCCCACTATTGAATAATGACATAAGTGAAATTGGTAATGTTGCAAGACATGCTTTGAGAATGTATACTCAAATCCTCGAATCAAACTCAAATACCGAAAAATTTATCCAAATAATTAGACTGTTTGAATTTATCGCGTCACCTGATAAATATGAAAAATTTCAAAATGTAAAAGCAAAAATAATATCTCATATTGCTAAAAATATTCATCAAATACATGAAATTAGTGAAGAATTTAAGTACTATTCAAGTGGTAGTAATGGAGATGGTTTACGAACCCAGATATTTCATAAGGGAAAGAGAATTGAAGAGCTTGTTGATGAAAATAAGAGTAAAGCTCTTTTTGAAAAATTACACAAATACATTTTTATTTGTTTAACTGACTTATTAATCAATTACAATAAAGATTGGGTGTTTATCGAACAGTTTAGAGCTAAGAAACACGAGATTGCAGAAAAGAACAAGACTCTCATTATAACTGATGACTACGCTTCAACAATTGTTCTAATAGATGGTGATTTTTTAAGTCGTTCCATTATTCGATTTCAAGAAATGTATTTAGAAGTTTATCCACAAAAGGAAATGAGTAAAATTAGCTTGGCGAGACTTTGTTATGAAACATTATTGAATACAAGAAAGTGGAGAAGGCAAAATATTTGGTTTTCTAATTTTCTACTCAGGAGTATCTAAGTTTCCTTTTGTAGATGAGACTTTTAGTGAAATAGATGGAAAAAAAATAAAAATTGACAAAGCCGAATTTGAACTTCATGCATTTCAATTTGAAACAAACGAGAAATTGTTGACCGCATAAATAACTTATTAAAGGATTTAAATGAAAATAGAAAAGTAATTACTGATAAACTTTCGATATTTGACAATATCGTTTTTTGTGGAGACAATAAAAACTACGAAAACGCTATTACTGAAATTCAAGAGACAGGGACAAAGGATATTGTTTTCATTCGAGATCATGATTCTGAAATGGAATTAGGGACTCAATACTTTGCCATTGGAAATCTTGTAGGGAAATCTTTGGATTAAAATCAAATGAATTATAGAAATTCGCCCCATAACAATGTATAAAAATAATAGCCAGTTCAGTAGTAAATTCAAGGGCCCGCTTCAATCTTTTCGTAACTTGACAGGAATTAAGCCCACAATCGGCTATGATATTTTTCTTAATACTTAACGTTAAGAAGTAACGCAAGAAACAAAACGTCTAAACATAAACTATGAAAGATTACTTAAAAACAATACTCAAGTTAGAGAAGATATTTTAAACGGAACCAATTTTTTGAATTGAAAGAAGCCTCTGCTAAAAGACAAGTTCATTTAAAACTATTTAGATCAGATGTTGATGTTGACGGATTTGATATAATAATAGACAATAATGATGATAACACTTTAAAGTGCCAGGTTAATTACTATTTGATGCTACAACATCTTACTTTGACATACATAAAATAATGCTCAAACCAAGTTATTATTTTTTTGACTCTTTTGAGTTTATACAACTGATTGGTTGTCCTAATGACTTTCGTGGAATAATATTAATTGACGGAGAAGTAGAAAATGGAAAAATTCAGACAAAGTATTATTATTTAGACATTTTTTCGTTAAGAGCAATGGAATTAGGTATCTTTAAATTAACTAATCAGAGCAAACGAATTTCGAGTGAATTATTAAACTCATTAAGAGTCGATAATGATAGTGAATAAAAAAATATCTGTTTTGCATTCTTTATTTTTTCCAGTTAAAAAATATTGATGCCTTGTTAGCTATTATACTCTTCCATTCTATTTATCATCACAATTTATCATTCAATATTTTAACGATTGAAAATAGTAAGTGGAACATATGATGTACGCTACGAAACTAATGCAGATAAAATTAAAGAAATGTCATTGGGATATAATAAATAAAGGATTATCTGAACTAATTCATGAAGATTCTACAATTACACCTAACTTTAAATAAAAATTATTTCAAAGGAACATAATTAACTATCTAGCATGGCCTACTGCAATTTGTGTTTTAGACTTAATTTGAAATTGGTTTTATATTTGGAACATTTCGCAAATCCGAAAATAGAGATTAATTTAGTCCCAAACTGTTTGTGGCGCGAGAACGTGAGGCTGTGAAAAAAACTTTTTTTAGTAAAATTGAAAATTTCACAATACTACAATTCAAATTAAGCCTTCTAAGAAAGTTCTTTTCAGGCAATTAATTTCATTGAATAAAAATAATGTCTTGTATTTAGAATATAAAAAATAAAAACAGAGGTTTTTAGACAAACATATGTCGCAAAACTCACACCAGTGGTGCAAGAAATTGGATAAGATTGTAAAAATTTATTTTAAGCCACAAGTCATTCCATCTATAACTATCATTTTAAACTAAGTTTTTAACAGAGAATAATGGAATTTACACAACACAAAGTTTTAGTCTTAAGTAATTCTAAATAATCAAAATGGTGTTTTTTAAGTTAAGTAAATAAGACCTTTCTTCAAAATAAAAAGAAAAAATGGTACTTTCGCGCTCATAAACAAAATAGCAACGTTGAAAAAGTATCTAATCATATTGCTTAGCTGCATTATTTTAGTACCATCATTTGGTAGTGTGTTTGTTTATGTATCTTTTAAACTAGAGCAGCAAGAGATTGTAAAAACCATCTGCGTACAGCGAAAAATGGTTTTCAATAGCTGTAACGGTCGATGTGAACTTCAAAAAAGTCTAAAGAAATACGACGATAACGAAAAGAAAATGCAGGACAACCTGAAGGAGAAAACAGAGTTGGTTTACATTTTATATACTTCAAATAATACTTTCAAATTAATAGCACCTATTGGAATCAAAGCAGACTTTCCGGCTAGATTCGATAATAAGCCTATTTCTGTTTCAACAGATACTTTTCGTCCCCCTTCTCTTTTTATATAAATTATAATTTTCATTTCAATTCGTATTGGAATAATTTTTCATTGTTGTATAACAATGAAAGAGTGCTTGCACTTTAATAAAATTACAATTATATAAAAATTACAAAACAAAAAACATACAATGAATTTTAATAAACTAATGGTAACTCTACTGTTTTTATGTGCAAATATTATGTCTGCACAAAGCATTACAGGAAGGATATCCAATGAAAGTGATTCGTCGATAAATAATGCCGAAGATACGAATTCGAATTCTGAAAGCAGAACATTTTCAGATAAAGAAGGTAATTTTACATTATCTACCACTAAAGAGAATTTTACATTGGCGGTAACGGCGCAAAATTATGCTTCGAAAATAATTGTTGTTGATGCCAAACAAATGCAAATCCTCAACATTGTTTTAGAAAACAATGAAACTATTTTAGATGAAGTAGTTGTAACAGCAAACAAGCAGGAAGAGGGACTTAAAAATATCCAGGGTGCTGTAACTTCATTATCTGCCAAGACTATAAAATTCTCGAATTGTAGATTTGTCCGGACTAACTGCTATTGTACCAAATTACCTTTATCAGGATTTAGGTGTAGGTTTTACAGGGATACAATCTATTAGAGGAATTCAGGTTTTTAGTCAAAATCCAGCGATTTCAACCTATGTAGATGATGTTAGTAATTTAGATATTATTGCCAACGGTCTTGTCTTTTCTGATCTTGAAAGGATTGAAGTGCTTCGTGGGCCTCAAAGTACATTATTTGGTAGAAATGCAATGGGAGGCGTTGTGAATATTTTTACAAAAAAACCAACCAATAAACTTTCAGGATTTGCAGAAGTAGAAGCTGGAAGTTTTGGCCTGCAGAAGTATTCGGTAGGAATTAAAACGCCGCTTATTAAAGACAAATTATATTTTGGAATCAACGGATTATTTCAGAAAAGAGAAGGGTATTTAATAAATAGTATTGAGGGAACTGCCAGCACAGACACTTCATTAAACGGAAAAAAAGTGGGTGGTGAAGAAAATACGTATGGCAATTTATTTTTAAAATGGCTAGTTTCTTCTAAATTTAGTTTGACAGCCAACGCAAAAGTTCAAAAAGACTGGTCTGATAATTCAGGGTATATGGTTTCACAGATGAGTGATGTTGCCGGTTTTGAAAACCCTAAAACAATTAACCTTACCAGAATTGGAAAACACCAGAGAAATTTTAATAATTATTCATTAGTTGCAAAATACGAAGCGAATCAATTTAATATTACTTCAATCACAGCATACCAAGAAATTAGCTTTTCTTTAAAAGACCTTGATTTTCCGGGATATTATCATACTTTCTACCACCGTGAAATTGGAGAAAAATTACCTCCACAGGAAGTGATCACACAAGAGGTTCGAATTAATTCTACTGATAAAACCAAAAAAATTCAATATACCGCAGGAGTATATGGTTTTAAACAAATTGGATTTGAACCTACTGCTAATTTAGCCTACGAAAATACACCAACGGACTTTACTGTTTCCAGAAACAAGAGTGACAATAAAGGCTATGCTGTTTTTGGAGAAGTCAGCTATAAAATTACCGAAAAGTTAAAAGCTACTGCTGGAGCCCGTTATGATTTTGAAGAAAGAAAAAGCATTTTTAACGGTTTTGGTGATGCCACTTTTGTTGATGGCGTATTTACCATCGTAAATCCTGATGTTGAAAAATCGGCATCTTACAATTGTTTTCTCCAAAAGTGGCTCTGTCCTATCAATTTAATGAAAATAATAGCATCTATGGAAATTTTACTAAAGGCTTTAGGGCTGGTGGTATCAATGCAAGTGTAGTGCCTAACGAAATTAATCAGGAATATAGTCCTGAATATTCTGATAACTTTGAAGTAGGGTATCGTACTTCCTTTTGGAAAAACAAAGCCTCACTTTCGGCAACCGCTTTTTCAATTAATTGGAAGGATCTACAATTGACCAACTTGGTAGGTCCTGTGTTTATGCGTTGGAAAATGTAGGAGATGCGTATTCTAAAGGGATCGAAATTGAGGGAAGTGTTCTTCCTCTAAAAGGGTTGCAATTTGATATTTCTTATGCGATCAATGATGCTGAGTACAAGGATTTTGATTTAAAAAGAGTCAATTTTGTAACTGGGGAAGAAACCAGTACATCGGTAAAAGGAAATAAATTATCCAATGCACCAAAAACAACTTTATTTGTTGCCGGACAATATTCTATTCAAACTTCAGAAGCTGTTGGGTTAATTTTTAGAACAGAATTACGCAATATTGGTGGTTATTATACTGATATCCAAAACGCATTGTACCAACAAACTTATATGCTCATCAACACCAGATTTGGAATTCCTACCTATAAAGAATATGGTGTTTTTCTTTAGACAAAAAACGTAAACAATGCAGCCATATGAATTATGGTAGTGGGGATACGAGTTTGGTGGCCGAAATGTAAGAATGGCCGAACCTGCCAGTTTGGGAGTAACATTAACAGCTAAATTTTAAAAAAAAATGAAAAAATTAATCCTATTAGTTTGTGCAACATTATTGATAAGTTGTGACAATAAAGAAACTTCAAAAAAAGAAGAGCATAAAACCCATGAAGAGCAAATGGCTGAAATGTTTCCCAAGCCAAAAGTGCAAAATCAAAACAGTAGGGATTTTATTATATGATAATTATGCAGTGCTAGATGCAATGGGACCATTTCACGTATTTAGTGACATGATGGGTGTAGAAAGTCTTTTTTGTCGGAAGGCATAAAGGAATTGTTACCACTATGAATGGAATGAAAGTGCAGTGCGATAAATCAATTGATGATGTAAAGCAGTTGGATATTTTGCTTATTCCCGGAGGTCTAAATGAAACTTATGCATTAACAAAAGATAAAGTTTTACTTGATTGGATAAAATGATTGATAAAAATTCAAAATATACAACGAGCGTTTGTACAGGTGCTTGGGTTTTGGCTGCAACGGGTCTTTTAGATGGTAAAAGCGATCTAGTCATTGGTACGGAAAGAAACTTTTAGCTGAAAAGTACCACGTAAAAGTAGTGGATCAGCGTTATACAAACAGCGGTAAATACTGGACGAGTGCCGGTGTTTCTGCAGGGATCGATATGAGCTTGGCAATTGTTCGAGACATTAACGGAGATAATTATACCAAAGCGGTAATGCTAGATCTGGAGTACGCTCCAAAACCACCTATTGAAGGAGGCACTGTAGAAAATACAGATCCTGCAATCGTTGAAAGTACGAGGAATGGATCATTCCGTATTACTTCCTTTTGTAAAACAAACTGATAAAAAATAATTATTGGTCTATTTGACCTATTGACATTACATTAAAATCATTACTAATAATGAAAATAAAGATATTTTTTGTGTTGGCTTTGGTGGCTTCGCTACAAATCTGTGCACAAAAAAGGACAGCATCCCGGGCAAATATACCCTAATGGACGAAGTGATTATTGAAGGTGTCAGAAAATCTAAGGACGTATCGAGCGAAGTGGCCTCAAAACTCCCAATTAAAAACTTAGAAAACCCCCAGGTTACTGCTTCGGTTTCCCCGCAGCTGATTAAAAACAGAAATTTTTACACCCAGGGCGAAATGCTGCACAATGCCGCTGGTGTTGCCCCGAGCTGGGCCGGTATTTCACCTTATTATTCCATTAGGGGATTTCGTACGCGTTCGAGTTTTAGAAATGGCGTAAACGGTTATGTCGCCTCTGATATGGATCCGGTCAGCACAGCACAGCTTGAGGTTATCAAAGGACCAAGCGCCGTAATTTTTGGAGGAGGCGGTGCTACTATGATTACTTTTGGCGGACTGATTAATCGTGTAACCGTAAAACCCCAGCATACCACTTTTGCCGACATTAGTGCAACGGGCGGATCTTACAATTTGCAGCGAGCCACCCTTGATATTAACAGACCACTTGATAAAGACGCAAAGGTTCTTGCCAGATTAACTGGTGCTTACACCTACAACGGTTCTTTTCAGGATCAGGGTTTTTCAAAAACGTTTTTTTTAGCTCCCAGTATTTCTTACAAGATTAGCGATGATTTAAATATCCAGCTTGATGCCGAAATTTTAAACAAAACCGCTACGAATAATCCACTGTACCAAGTGGCTTTGGGGACTGCTAATCGGCTGATGAACTCAATTTGGATTATCTGCGTTCCTTCCAGGACAATACGGTAACTTTGAATAATAAGGCGGTAAATATTTACGGAAAAATCATTTACAGGCTTTCAGAAAATTGGAAATCTGAAACCAATTTAATTTCCATCAACAATAAAACTCCGGGAGATTATATAAGGTTGAGACTCGATGATGACAGCCAGAATGTGACACGAAGAGTGTATAGAATGTATCCGGAAAATATTACCAGTCAGCAAATTCAGCAAGACTTTGTAGGGAATTTCAAAATTGGCAGTATTAAAAACCGACTAATTACTGGTGTTGAGTATTATCATTATCTCTACGGGATTGCCAGTAAATCTATGAATTTCACTAAAGTTTCGGCTACTGCTGCAGATCCTCAAAATGCTTATTTCAATAATGAATATATTTCTGATCAACTGGCTTCAAAACCTTATGGAGAGAATTATAATGCGATTCAGGATCATTATTCAGTATATGCTTCAGATGTTATCAACCCATTGGAGAATTTAAGTGTAATGCTTAGTGCCCGAATCAATTATATCAATAACAAAGGGACAGACGATTTGCTAACAGCAACAACTACTGGGGCTTATACACAAACGGCTATTTCTCCGAAATTAGGAATTAATTATCAGATTATTCCTGAAAGAATTGCATTGTTTGCCAATTATATGAATGGTTTTCAGCCGCAGGCACCTCAATCAGTAAACGGGCAGATGACCAATTTTGAGCCCGTTTATGGAAATCAATGGGAATGGGGAGTTAAAATCTCTCTGCAAAAGAACCTATTGGATGCCGTTTTGAGTTATTATAATATAGATGTAACCAATGTGGTAAGGCAGGACCCAAATGATACGGCTTCCTATCTGCAAGATGGCGAGCAGCGCAGTAAAGGATTTGAAGCAGATTTAGAATCAAATCCGATGGCAGGATTGTTTTTGCATGCAGGTTTTGCTTATAACGACAGTAAACTTATAGTCTCTGATGCACTTACTCAAGGTTTAAGACCTGTAGATGCTGGTCCTAAACTTTCCGGAACCTGGTATATCAATTACGCTCCGCAATCAAAAGCTTTGAGCGGTTTTTCTTTAGGCTTGGGCGGGAGTCATTATGGTAAAGATTTGATGATTAACAACACTAATGGTTCTTTTTCCACTAATGCTTATACCTTAATCAACTCAGTTATAAGTTTTGAGAAAACAGGATATGTTTTTTCTCTTTCTGCTAATAATCTGCTCAACGAGCATTATTGGTATGGCGGCCGCGGTATGATTACCCCGGGAGTCCTGCGTGAGGTTATCTTATCTTTAAAATTAAAATTATAAAGCTGTTATTTAGAACTTAAAGTGAAAAAAATCACAAAAATATCATTTCAGCTGCACAGCTACCTCGGATTATTTTTCGGGGTGCTGTATTTGTTTTTTGGAATTTCGGGCGCTTTGCTGGTTTTTAAAAAAGACATTGAGTATTTCAATAACCCACCCATGCATTACTGCGTGAAGGGCGGCAAAACCATTTCATTAAACCAGATGTATCATAAAGTCTCTGAGCGGTATCCTCAGGCACGACAGATTATGCTGCACACTTTTCCAAGAAATACGTGCGATACTTACGAATTTATGATTTTTAATTATCAGGATAATGTAACTGATAATTATCTCTACTGCTGCATGGTAGACCCCTATACGGGAAAAATTGTAAGAGAGGGCGATTTTAGCTCTTTTGAATCCCCATTTTTTCGCTGGCTGTATCTTGCGCACTACTCACTTTTAATTGATAAACCAGGCAGGCTTATAACAGCCATTGCGGCCATTGCTTTACTGCTAAACTTAATTACGGGTATGATCATTTATCGTAAAAGATATTTTCTACGAATATTTAGAGAGAAGTTAAATCGTAAATCTGCCAGAACCCTTAATTCATCACTGCACAGGATTATCGGTGTCTGGACTTTGATGCTTAATTTCATTCTTTTTTTTACGGGTTTCTGGATGAACAAAAGCCTTTTTTTACCAGCCGAGTGGGAATTAATTCCAAAGAAAGAACAGAATTATCAGGCAAAGGCAGATATAGACCAAGTGATAAAACAGGCCCGGGAGATTCCCAATTTCAGGCCAATTGCCGTAAAAATCCCCGCTGATAAGAAAACGGACATTGTTGTAAGCGGCGAGTTTTCCGATACCCAAAACCCGCTGTATTTCGGTAAAGGCAGCGACGTTTATTACGACAGTGATAATGGAAATTGGATCAAAACGATACGGATTGAAGAAAAACCATTTTCAGACCGGTTTTATTGGATGATGAAACAGCTTCACCGGGGTGATTATGATAATTTATTTATTAAAATTCTTTATGTATTTGTCGGATTCAGTCCTGCAATTCTTTCCATTACAGGATTTTTTCTTTGGAGAAGAAAAAGGAGAAAGCAATAACTGCTTAAAAACGGTTTGAACTTGATTATGAAAATAATAGGTTTATATTATATTGTAATGGTTTAATATATTAAAAGTTAAGTGGTCTAAACTTAAAAAATATATTGTACCCCTCGTATTTACTCAGAATTACTTATAGAGCCATAAAGTCTCTAGATAGACTTTATGGCTCTTTTTATATCTCCTTAACAAAAATGGGAAATACTTAAATCAGTTAAGTGTAAGCCTAAGATTTTTTTTACACGTTTATGTACGTATTAATACGTGTTTTTTTTTAGTTAATACTCTAATTACTTTATTTAACTCGTCACATTCCATTATCTCTATAGACCAATCAAGATTTTTTCTTTCATTGATGCGATTTCTTTTTCAAGTCTTTCCAAGATTAATAAGCTATTCTCAGGTTCTAAGGATGCTTTTTTATTCAATTTATTTCTCAATTCAATCATCTGCCGACCAACCGTCTGCTGCTCGGTTATTGCATATTCTTCAGTCTGTTGTACTGATCGATGCCCGAGCATTTCTTTGACAATATGAATTGGTACATCATTAGCAAGCGTAACAGTACTTCCAAAAGTTCGTCTTGCCTTATGGGTATTTAATACACAAGTAATCCCACACAGATCAGCAATTTCTTTTAGGTAAGCATTCATTTTTTGATTTGATTTTACAGGAAGAACGGTTCCTCTGTTAAGACAAAGCGGATGATCTTTGTATTTTTCTATAATTTCAAGAGCCTTGGGCAGTAATGGAATATTTGTTTCCGATTCTGTTTTTTGGCGGTCAGACATAATCCAATATTCACCATCAATACCTATCTTAATATCTTCTTTTTTAAGTTGGAATGCATCAATGTATGCAAGACCAGTATAACATTGGAAAATAAATACATCGCGTATGACAGCCAACCTTGGAGTAGAAAAGCATGATTTTCAATCTTATGATTCCACTGCCGTGAGTGGTTTTTTCTTCGTTTTTGTTTTTTTTCCTTTAAATTTCTTAAATGGATCTTCCTTAATAATTTCCTTATCAAGTGCTCGTCTCACAATTTTCCTGAAATTTGTAATGTACTTTAATGCAGTGTTGTTATTACAGTTCTTAATGGTTTTGAGATAAAATTCATAATCTTTTATAAATTCGTAGTTTAAGTCCCTGAATTCCATATCTTCCAAGTTGAATTTAAATGATAGAAATTCTTTTAGGTGTTTTTTAGATATTTCAAAACGTTCATGAGTACCAATAGCATATTCTCCCTTGCCTACAAGAGCTAGTAATTCGTTATTATGCTTTAGGAATTCCTCAAGGATTTTTACTTTTGGGGCTATTTGTCCCATAATAAAATCTATTATTTTTTGAGATGTAATAGAACTTTCCGCATAAAGTAAATCATTTCTATATTGATTAACTTTAGTCTCAATTGTAGTAAGAAAAAAATTAGTGGTCTTGGCATCTTCTTTTGTACCTACAGCTCTTTCGGCTTTTTGATCCCACCTGTTAATATCCCATTTGCGTTTGGTGGAAGTTTCCTTAGGGATTCCATCAACGATAACTCTTAGGTAAATATACCTGAGATTGTTCTTTTTACGTGGAGCCTTCAAAAGAAGGTTAATCCAAAACTGCTTTCTAACATAATTCAACAATTTAAATTAGTAAATGTCGAACTATAGCGTCTTAAAATCAAGTCGTTAACGTATTTTACATGTTGATAATCAGTTATTTGAACTTTATTTTGTGGCACATTTTTTTAAAATTTAAAAGTGCCACAAAAATGCCATGTAATTTTGAGCGTTTTTGAAAATTTTGGAGGAAACAGGTAGAAATAAAAAAACCTGCAAATCCGAAATTTGCAGGTTTTTAGTAAGATTGTGGAACTTTATAATATCATTCCTAAAATAGGTGGTGGGCGATGAGGGGTTCAAACCCCCGACCCCCTCGGTGTAAACGAGGTGCTCTGAACCAGCTGAGCTAATCGCCCTATTTTACTAGGTTGCTATCATATCGTGATTGCGTGTGCAAATATACAGCTAGAATTCGTATTCGCAAGCCTTTTTTTAAAATAAATTTAAAGTTTTTTTTACACTGCTCTTTTACAACACTTTAATTACATCACGAAATAATATAATTCTTTTGTAATAACTTCTTATAGTCATACATTTGTATTTATATATATTATACAATGGCAAGATTCAAAGAAAATGATTTATCTAAATCAAAAATAACCGCTACTTCACTCAATAAAGCAATAATAATTTTTAAATACGCAGGAAAACACCAATGGAAATTTTATGTTGGATTGGTGTTTTTACTCTTTACAGGAGCAACGGCATTGGCTTTCCCTAAATTAATGGGAATGCTAATAGATTGTGTTAAGAACAAAGACAACTCCGAAGCCAATACGATTGCACTCGGACTGATTGTTATTCTGTTTTTACAATCCATCTGTTCCTTTTTCAGATTATCATTATTTGTAAATTTTACCGAAAATACGCTGGCAAATCTTCGTTCGGCGCTTTACAGTAATTTGGTAAAATTACCAATGTCATTCTTTTCACAAAAACGTGTGGGAGAATTAAACAGCCGTATTAGTGCTGATATTACTCAGATACAAGATACCTTAACGTCAACAATTGCAGAATTTTTACGTCAGTTTATACTAATTATAGGAGGAATTATTTTATTGGCTACCGAAAGTTTAAAGCTTACCTTATTAATGCTATCTGTAGTTCCACTTGTGGCATTCGCAGCAGTTATTTTTGGGCGTTTCATTCGTAAATATTCTAAAAAAGTACAAGATCAGGTTGCCGAAAGTCAGGTAATTGTTGAAGAAACAATGCAAGGCATTAGCATCGTAAAAGCTTTTGCTAATGAATGGTACGAGATTGCACGTTATAACGGAAAAATCAAAGAAGTAGTTAAACTTGCAATCAAAGGAGGTAAATACCGTGGTTATTTTGCTTCATTTATTATATTCTGTTTGTTTGGAGCTGTCGTAGCAGTGGTTTGGTATGGCGTACGATTAAGTATTGCGGGCGAAATGAGCGTAGGGCAATTAATTTCGTTTGTACTCTACTCTACTTTTGTTGGAGCTTCTTTTGGTGGGATTGCCGAATTGTATGCACAAATTCAAAAAGCAATTGGTGCAACCGAACGCGTTTTTGAATTATTAGATGAGCATCCTGAGAAAATAAACTCGCACCAAAAATCAACAGCTATTGAAAAAATACAAGGAAATGTAACGTTCAAGAATGTACAATTCAGTTATCCATCAAGAAAAGAAATTACGGTTTAAAAGACGTTAATTTCACCGCTAAATTCGGTCAGAAAATTGCAATCGTGGGGCCAAGTGGAGCAGGAAAATCAACAATCTCTTCTTTATTATTACGCTTTTATGATATCGATGCAGGAGAAATAATTGTTGACGGGAAAAACATCTACGATTATGATTTAGAAAATCTAAGAGGAAACATGAGCATTGTTCCTCAAGATGTAATTTTATTTGGAGGAACCATTAGAGAAAATATCGCCTACGGAAAACCAGACGCAACCGAAGAAGAAATTTTACTGGCAGCTAAACAAGCCAATGCATTTAATTTTATTGAAGGATTCCCTGAAAAATTCGATACACTAGTTGGAGAAAGAGGGATTAAACTCTCTGGGGGGCAACGTCAGCGTATTGCGATAGCCCGTGCATTACTTAAAAACCCAAGTATTTTGATTCTTGATGAAGCAACATCATCGTTGGATAGTGAAAGTGAAAAATTAGTTCAGGAAGCATTAGAAATTTTAATGCAAGGAAGAACAAGTATTATTATTGCACACCGCTTATCAACCATTCGTAGTGCCGATCAAATCTTAGTTCTTGATAATGGAATAATTTCTGAACAAGGAACACACCATGAATTAATTGCTCTAGAGAATGGAACGTATAAAAACCTAAGCAACTTACAATTTAGTAATTCATAGATTTAAAATCAAGTAACCAACTTGCCTAAACAGTAATGCATATTCATTAAAGTGTACACTGCCAAAAACAGGCTTTGAAAATTAGCAAAACAATCAATACAAGAAACTCAATAACGATTGAGAGTATTTACTACTTAAATTTAATTGTCATAAAAAGGCATAAAAAAACTCCAATTAAAATTGGAGTTTTTTTTTATATTATAACTGAGATGCAAACTGCAACTAAAGACTGAGTCTAAAACCTATTCTCCTTTTCTTCTCTTACGTTCAGTTTTTAAAAGCTCTAATTCTCTATTTGTTTGCCCAGCAACAGAAGTGTTTTCTTCCGCTCGACGGATAAGGTAAGGCATAACATCCTTTACAGGACCAAACGGAAGGTATTTAGCAACATTGTATCCGTTTTCAGCCAGATTATAACTAATATTGTCGCTCATACCATATAACTGACCGAAACAAATTCTGTGGTCGTTATTTTTAATCCCTCTATCTTGCATTAATTGCATCAAAGTATAAGAACTGTTTTCGTTGTGTGTTCCTGCAAAAATAGACATTGTATCTAAATGCTCTAACATATATAAAACTGCTGCATCATAATTAATATCGGTAGCTTCTTTAGAAACACAGATTGGAGAAACATATTTTTTCTCTTCAGCTCTTTTATTTTCTTTTTCCATATAAGCACCACGAACCAATTTCATTCCTATAAAGAAACCTTCAGCTTTAGCTTGTTCATGTAATTTTTTCAAATAATCCAAACGATCCCAACGATACATCTGTAATGTATTAAATACAATTGCTTTCTCTTTATTGTATTTACGCATCATTTCAGTAACTAAATCATCGGCAGCATCTTGCATCCAGCTTTCTTCACCATCAATAAGTAAAGCTACATCATTTTTATATGCTTCCTTACATACAATATCAAAACGCTCAACTACTCTATTCCACTCTGTTTGTTCAGCAGGAGTTAAAGTTTGCTTCTCACCTAGTTTCTCATACAATTCAAAACGACCTAAACCAGTTGGCTTGAAAACCGCAAACGGAATAGCTTCACGTTCTTTAGCAAACTCAATTGTTTTTAAAGTCATTTTTAAAGCAGCATCAAATTGCTCCTCTTCTTCTTTCCCTTCTACTGAATAATCTAATACAGAACAAACACCTTTAGTGTACATTTTATCAACAACAGTAATACAATCATCCTCATTTACTCCACCACAAAAATGGTCGAAAACTGTTGGCACGAATTAATTTTTCTACAGGTAAATTTGCTTTTAATGCAAAGTTAGTAACCGCTGTTCCAATACGAACTAAGGGTTGATTAGCAATCATTTTAAAAAGAAAATAAGCTCTTTCAAGCTCTGTATCACTTTTTAACGAAAATGCAACTTGTGTATTATTAAATATTTTTTCCATTATTAGGGATTTTTTTTATGCAAATATAGAGAGAGTTTGAATACTTTTTTTGTTAAAAATTCATTATTTCACATCATTTATTACTTAAAACAAATAATAAACGAGATTAAACAGTATCGTCACAATTATACACTAGAACAGCAAGCAATTAATCTTGACAAAATAATTATTTACAGAGTTGGCTCTACCTTAATTTTCCCTAGTGTCCCTTATCCTATAAAAGTATGCTTTAGAAACTTTTAAAGAACATAATCTATTTGCAAATAGAATAATTTACACAAATTAGAGAGCATGTTTGAATATATTTTAGTTTAAAATAACTTATTTTTGCGCTTTCAATTAACTACAGGAAATATGCAATCAATTCACGCTAATAATTATCCTATTCATTTTAATCAAAATGCATACGAAGCTTTAAATAATCATTTAAAAGAAAACAAGTATTCTAACTTATTTATCGTTGTAGATACGGATACAAATGAGCATTGCTTACCTAAATTTCTACCTTTATTAGAAACCGACCTTACTATAGAGATTATAGAATTTGATTCGGGTGAAATCAACAAAAACATTGAGACTTGTATCGAAATATGGAAAGTACTAACTGAACTTGGTGCTGACAGAAAAACATTAATTATTAACCTTGGCGGTGGCGTTGTTACCGATTTAGGTGGTTTTGTAGCTTCTACATTTAAACGTGGAGTCGATTTTATACACATCCCTACTACCTTATTATCTATGGTTGATGCTTCTGTAGGTGGTAAAAATGGTGTTGACTTGGGGAATCTTAAAAATCAGATTGGTGTTATCAATGTTCCAAAAATGGTATTAATTGATACGCAATACTTAGAAACTTTATCGCAAAATGAAATGCGCTCTGGTCTTGCAGAGATGCTAAAGCACGGATTAATTTATGATGCTGCTTATTGGGAAAAGTTCTTAGACTTAAAAGCTATCGATTTTACAGATCTTGATGAATTAATATACCGTTCTGTAGAAATTAAAAACGAAATTGTAATGCAAGACCCTACCGAAAAACATATTCGTAAGGCTTTAAATTTCGGACATACATTAGGACATGCAATCGAAAGTTATTTTTTAGAGAATGAAAACAAGAAAACATTACTACATGGTGAAGCAATTGCTATTGGTATGATTCTCGAAAGTTACATCTCATTACACAAAAACCTACTTACTAAAGAGGAATATTCTCAGATAAAATCAGCTATAAAATCAATTTATGACGACGTCATTATTGAAGAAAATGACATCGAGCCAATCTTAGAATTGTTAATTCATGATAAGAAAAATGAATATGGGTCAATTCAATTTGCATTGATCGAAGGAATAGGTAAAATAAAAATCAATCAATCGGTTGAAAATGAATTAATTCTTCAGTCCTTTGAAGATTACAAATCTTAACTTATTTTTTAATAAAAAAGCTTTGCTTTACGTATATAATATTTTTTACATTTGCACCGTGAAAAAAAATCAAAAACAAAAACAATTTAGTTCTTTCAGGAGCTACGCCAATACTTCATTCTTGAGGATATTGAACCGTTTTTATAACATAAAAGGAAACTTTTGTTTTGATATCTTCCAATGCTCAAAAGCAGAGCACGAAAAACTACAAATCGTGTTCGCAAATATTAGGGTTTGAATTCTAGATTATTTTATTGTTTACAACTAATTTAATTTATAATACACCTATATCAATGAATACAAAATATTCTGATTTAATCAATCAAACATATTACTTTCCTCAAGAGGAATTCACTTTAAACAAAGACAACCTTCATTTCCACAACATCGATTTGATGAAATTGGTAGAAAAATATGGTACGCCATTAAAATTTACTTATTTACCTCAAATTTCTAATAACATCAACAAAGCAAAAAGTTGGTTTAGAAAATCGATGGAAAAGAATAAATACGAAGCAAAATATTATTACTGTTATTGTACTAAAAGTTCTCATTTTGAATTTATAATGAATGAAGCTTTTAAGAACAACATTCATATCGAAACTTCATCTGCGTTTGACATCAATATTGCAGAGAATTTATTAGAGAATGGCAAGATCAATAAAAACACTTACATTATATGTAACGGTTTCAAAAGAGATCAATACGTTACAAATATTGCAAGACTTATAAATAATGGTCATAAAAACACCATTCCGATAATCGATAACTACGAAGAACTTGATTTGCTTCAGGCAGAGATTAAAGGAAAATTCAAAATCGGAATCAGAATTGCAGCCGAAGAAGAGCCTAAATTTGAATTCTATACTTCAAGATTAGGAATTGGATACAAAAACATTGTTCCTTTTTACAAAAAAGAGATCAAAGAAAATAAAAATTTAGAAGTGAAAATGCTACACTTCTTTATTAATACTGGTATCAACGACAATGCATATTACTGGAATGAATTAGTAAAATGTATTAAAGTATATGTAGCTTTAAAAAAGGAATGCCCTACTCTTGACGGTTTAAATATCGGCGGTGGATTCCCTATCAAAAACTCATTGGCTTTTGAGTATGATTACCAATATATGATTGATGAAATTATCAATCAAATAAAAATTGCTTGTGACGAAGCTGAAGTAGATGTTCCAAATATTTTTACTGAATTTGGTTCGTTTACTGTAGGTGAAAGCGGAGGTGCAATCTATCAGATTTTGTACCAAAAACAACAAAATGACAGAGAAAAATGGAATATGATTGATTCGTCTTTCATTACCACTTTACCTGACACATGGGCAATCAACAAACGATTTATTATGCTAGCCGTAAACCGGTGGAATGATACTTACGAACGGGTTCTATTAGGCGGACTTACTTGTGATAGTGACGATTATTACAATTCAGAACAGAATATGAATGCCATTTACTTACCAAAATATAATAAAGAAAAACCTTTATATATTGGTTTCTTCAATACAGGAGCATATCAAGAAACAATTGGAGGTTACGGAGGATTACATCACTGTTTAATCCCACAGCCAAAGCATATTTTAATTGATAGAGACGAAAATGGATTTTTAGCAACTGAGGTATTTTCTCAAGAGCAAACATCAGATGAAGTATTGAAGATATTAGGGTACAGTAAAAAACAATAAAAAAAATCGCAAATTGTACTAAATATTTATAAAATTTATTAATTTGCATAATAATCTTTGAAGGTTTTTAACCTTTAAAATCATAAAAAGAGAAAAAAAATGAAAGGACCAATTAGTCAGTTTATTGAGAAACATTATTTGCACTTTAACTCTGCATCACTTGTAGATGCTGCAAAAGCATACGAACAACAATTGGCTAATGGCGCCAAAATGATGGTAAGTATGGCTGGAGCAATGAGTACTGCCGAAATTGGAAAGATTTTTGCCGAAATAATTCGTCAGGATAAAGTTCAAATTATTTCTTGTACAGGAGCCAATCTTGAAGAAGATATCATGAACCTAGTAGCACACTCTCACTACGAAAGAGTACCAAACTACCGTGACTTAACTCCACAAGATGAGTGGGATTTATTAGAAAGAGGATTAAACAGAGTTACAGATACTTGTATCCCAGAACATGAAGCATTCCGTCGTTTGCAAAAACATATCTACAAAATATGGAAAGATGCAGATGATAAAGGAGAACGTTATTTTCCACATGAATTCATGTACAAAATGTTACTTTCAGGAGTTTTGGAAGAATATTACGAAATTGATTTAAAAGATAGCTGGATGTATGCTGCAGCAGAGAAAAATTTACCTATTATTGTACCAGGATGGGAAGATAGTACAATGGGAAATATCTTCGCTTCATATGTAATCAAAGGTGACTTAAAAGCATCTACGATGAAATCTGGAATCGAGTATATGGTTTTCCTATCTGATTGGTATCCTAAAAATAGCACTAACGGAATTGGATTTTTCCAAATTGGTGGTGGTATTGCTGGAGACTTCCCAATTTGCGTGGTACCAATGCTATACCAAGATATGGAAATGCATGATGTTCCATTTTGGAGCTATTTCTGCCAAATTTCAGATTCAACAACCAGTTATGGTTCTTATTCTGGAGCTGTTCCTAATGAAAAAATTACTTGGGGTAAATTAGATATTAAAACTCCAAAATTCATCATTGAATCAGACGCTACCATTGTAGCACCATTAATTTTTGCATATTTATTAGATTTATAGAATAACTTTATGAAAAGAGTAATAGTTGATTACGCTAAACTTACCAATGAAATTTTAAACTTACTAGTTGAGAAATTTCCTGATGGTTATGATGATTCGGATGTTATCCGTTTTAGAAATGCTAAAAACGAATTGATAGAAGCTGTTGAAGTACGTACAGAAGATACTATTTATTTAGTAAAAATTAGTACTAAACTTGCTGATAGAATTGAAAATTACGATGAAGATGATGAAATCGATGCTGATGTTGATACAATCGAACCAATTAAAGGTCTTGATTTAGAAGATGAAGCAGACGACGAAGATGAAGATGAGAATCTGGACAAACCAGATCTTGATGGAGACGATGACGATGACGACCATGATAAAGACATCGCCGATGAGGATGATGACGAAGATGATGAAGATTAATTAATCTGAATATTTCAAAATAAAAAAGGAACTCATGTATGAGTTCCTTTTTTATTTAGTAAATTACCTACAAAAAATACAAGCCGATGGATACCGCACTATTACATGCCAAACTAAAGGAAAATTTTGGATTCGAAAAATTCAGACCTAACCAAGAAGATATTATAAATACAATACTTTCTGGTCAGGATACCTTAGCAATTATGCCAACTGGTGGAGGAAAATCAATCTGTTTTCAGTTACCAGCCTTATTATTGCCAGGAATCACAATCGTAATTTCTCCTCTTATTGCTTTGATGAAAGATCAAGTCGATAGTTTAAAAGCAAACGGAATTACAGCTTGTTTCATAAACAGCAGTCAAACCGATCAAGAGCAGCAGTTTTACATGGAAAGCTTAAAATCCAATACTATAAAATTGGTTTATATAGCTCCTGAAAGCTTATCTTATCTCGACATTCTTTTTAATCAACTTACAATAAGTCTAATAGCAATAGACGAAGCGCATTGCATCTCGGCTTGGGGGCATGATTTCCGTCCAGCATATACCAATTTAGGATATCTAAAAAACCGCTTCCCTTCTACTCCTGTCTTAGCATTAACCGCTACAGCCGATAAAGCAACCAGAACTGATATAACTCAACAATTAAATTTAAATAATCCTAAAACGGTTGTAGCTTCTTTTGACAGAAAAAATTTAAGCCTTGAAGTTCGTCCAGCTCTAGACAGAGTAAAACAAATCATCGATTTTATTGAAACCAAGCCCAATGAATCTGGAATTGTATATTGCCTGAGCAGAAAAACAACTGAAGAATTAGCAGATAAACTAAAGAAAAAAGGAATTAATGCAAAAGCATATCATGCAGGCTTAGATAGTAAACTACGTTCCAGAACTCAAGATGATTTTATAAATGACGATTGTCAGGTAGTTTGTGCCACAATTGCTTTTGGAATGGGAATAGATAAATCCAATGTCCGTTGGGTGATTCATTATAATTTGCCAAAAAATATTGAAGGCTATTATCAGGAAATTGGAAGAGCTGGCCGTGATGGATTACCTTCAGAAACCATTTTATTTGAAAGTTATAGTGATGTAATTCAACTGCAAAAATTTGCTTCAGAAGGATTAAACGCCGAAGTTCAGCTTGCTAAACTTGAGCGAATGAAACAATATGCGGACGCCTTAAGCTGTCGCAGAAAAATTTTGCTTTCCTACTTTGGCGAATTAGTAAACGAAAACTGTGGTAACTGCGATATTTGTAAAAACCCTCCTAAGTTTTTTGACGGAACCGTTATTGCCCAAAAAGGATTATCGGCAATTGCTCGTTTACAAGAAAAAGAAACTTTGGCTGTAATTGTTGATTTTCTTAGAGGCTCTAAGAATGCTCACATTTACGAAAACGAATATCAGAATTTAAAAACTTATGGAATTGGTGCAGATATTTCTTGGTACGATTGGAACCAATATTTAATTCAGTTGATAAATTTAGGTTATTGCGAAATTGCTTTTCACCAGCATAATAAAATTTTACTAACTCCTTTTGCTAAGAAAGTATTGTTTGAAGGAGAAAAAGTTCAGCTTACAACTGTAGTTAAGAAAGCTATTGAAAAAATTGAAACGCAAGAAAAATCCGCTAAAGCTAAACCAAATTCTCTTTTTGAAATACTCAGACAATTGCGTTACAAGATCTCTAAAGAAGAAGAAGTACCTGCTTATGTAATTTTTAGCGATGCTGTTTTAAAGCAAATGGAAATATTACGCCCTATGAGCGATGATGAACTTATAGCAATAGACGGAGTTGGAAAAGCTAAACTCGAAAAAGTATGGTTCTGATTTTGTAAACGCTATAATTGATTTTTTTAAGAACAAAAAAGCTCCAAAAGCGAAATCTAAAAGGGAAAGTAGTACGTACAAAGTGACTCTAGAATTGTTTCAGGAAGGAATTTCTATTGAAGCCATTGCAGCAAAAAGAAAGCTTGGTGTTTCAACAATCGCATCACATTTAGCAAAATTATACATCGATGGACACGACATTGATTTATCAGATTACGTTTCGGATGCTGAAATTTTTAAAATAAGAGATGCACAAGTTAAACTTGAAAATCCAGACACTCTAAAACCTTATTATGATTTCCTTGAAGAACAAATTTCTTATGACAAAATTCGATTAGGTCTTGCTGTAATCGAGAAGAATTATTAAAACGCATCATAAATATTAACAACCAAATCTTTGTCAAAGTTTTGGACTTTGACAAAGATAAAGCCAAATTGCAACTATCCTTCGACTCCGTTCAGGAGGACAAAATAGATGCTTTAATCACAAAATATTTTAGAAACTAAGATACCACCTTAGCCCTGATTGGAACGGCATCCTTTTTATTTTTTCTTTAAAAATAAAAAGATACAGTGTCCCGATAGCTATCGGGAAGCAGTATTAGCTCCATAAAAAAATCCTGTGAATTAGTACTTCACAGGATTTTAAATATTTAATTGTAGTACTTTATTACTACAAATATCTTTCTTGAAAAACTTTTTGATGATGCTTTTGGTGACCAATAATAACAAAACCTAAAGCACGAACTGACATCTGATTATTAGAAGCAGTACCAATTCTCTTAAGCTGCTCTTCTGACAAACTTTTATAGAACAATAAATTAGAATGCCTTACAGCAGACAATTCAGTTAATAAATCCTGAAGCCCTCTACTATTTGCATTAGTATTATCTACATAATCATTTTCATCAAAACTAGGCAATGCTGTTTTATCATTTCTAGAGAACCGTAAAGCACGGTATGCAAAAATACGTTCAGTATCGATTATGTGCTGAATGATTTCTTTGATTGTCCATTTTCCTTCGGCATAACGATAATCAAATTTATCCATCGGAATATTTTGAACAAATCGTATAAAATCATGCAATGAAATTTCTAATTCTTCAATCAAATTTACATTTCCAGCTTCTTGAACATAAGTTGTAAATCCGCCTGAATATTCATTTTCTAATAATTGTGATGCTAACATAATAATTAAATTTAAGCTGAGTTTCTACTTGCGTTTGTGTTTCCAAAGAGAGAACGTGTTACTATCTTCTCATATACTTTAATCAATTCATCATCGACTTGATCTTGTTTATTTAATTCATTAATTCTCAATAAAGCATATTGCTGTATTGTCAACAATGGCAACACTATACGCTCTCTTATCTGAATAGATGCTTTACCATCAGGATAATTTTCCATCAACTCTTTATGTCCTGCAATTTTCAGTAACAAACGTTTTGTTTCCGAAAACTCATCGTAGATAATTTGCCAAAACTCCCCAAATTCAGGGTCTTTTCTCATGTAAGCTGTTAATGGTAAAAATGATTTTGCCAATGACATCATACTATTCTCTAATAAGGTTTTAAAGAATAATGAATTATCATACAAATCTTGTACTTTCTCCCATTGGTTCGTTTCTTCAAAA
Source organism: Flavobacterium sp. TC780 (assembly GCF_056783245.1). Classification (NCBI taxonomy): domain Bacteria; kingdom Pseudomonadati; phylum Bacteroidota; class Flavobacteriia; order Flavobacteriales; family Flavobacteriaceae; genus Flavobacterium; species Flavobacterium sp. TC780. The sequence goes on from NZ_JBXBAV010000087.1 coordinate 27,761, forward strand.
TGTCTCAAAGCAGAACCTACTCCAAAGAACCCAGGCACATTTTGTTTTAACTGACTCCAAGAACCAACAAAAGGAATAGCACGCAAATCAGCAAAATCTAAATTCTCCGATTTACTTCTTTTTGATGGTCGACTGCCAATATTTGTTTTGGAATAATATTTCAAAGTACTCATCTTCTCTAAATAAGGAATAAATTTAGGATGATTTTTAAAACTTAAGTATTCTTGGTATCCAAGTTCTGCCAATTGATCCAAAACTTCTTTTTCATCAACAGTCAATTCATTTTCACCTTTACTAAACACCTGATTTGTAACTCCTGCGCTTAATAAATTCTCTAAATTATAACGACAAGAATCTAATGTTCCAAAATTAGAGCTAATAGTCTGCCCTTGAACTGTAATCTGAATCTCATTATTTTCTATTTTTGGTCCTAATGATGCATAAAATTTATGCGTTTTTCCTCCTCCACGAGCTGGTGGTCCACCACGTCCATCAAAGAAAATAGCTTTAATTCCGTATTTTCTAGAAATTTCAGTAAGTGCTTCTTTGGCTCTATAAATACTCCAGTTTGCCATTAAATACCCACCATCTTTTGTACCATCAGAGAAACCTAACATTATTGTTTGTTTGTTTCCTCTTTCGATCAAGTGTTTTGCATATTCTGGATTTGTATATAATTGCTCCATAATTTCATGAGCTTTTTGTAAATCATCAACAGATTCAAATAGCGGAATAATATCAACTGTTGGGCTATCCCAATTATTCAACCTTATTAAAGCAAAAGTCTCCATTACATTCAATGCACTTTCGTTATTACTGATTATATAACGGTTTGCCGCATACTCACCATTATTTTGCTGAATGGCTTTAATTGCTTGTATAGATTCAATTGTTGACTTTGTAATTTCATTTTCAAAAACATCTGAATTAAGATTTCCTTTTACTTTTGAAAGTACCACTATCTTTTCGTTCTCAGATAAATCATAATAATCAGGAGGAAAAACCGAAGGATCTGACTTTAAATAATACGTCACAACATCCTTAAATACAGCATCATGTATTTTACTATTTTGACGAATATCTAATGTTGCAAAATAAAAACCAAAAAGGTTTATTTTGATAAGCAACGCTTCTAATTCATCTAAATACAAAGACTGATGCTTCACAATAATAATATCTTTAATCTTATTTAATTGCGCCTTAAACTCATCTAAAGTAATATAAATCTCCCCTTTAGAATAAAATACTGAGCGATATAATTTATATTCAAGATCTGAAACTAAAGTATCTACTCCTGCAAATGTCAATTTTCTTTTTAAGTTTCGCATCTCAACATAATAACACTTTAGAATCGAAGTTCTTAAACGTTCTGCTACTTTTAAGGTAATAGCAGTTGTTACAAATGGATTTCCATCACGATCTCCTCCTTGCGAAAACCCAAGTTTTATCAAAGGATTTTGAATCGATTTTCCGTGAAAGATATTCTTTTGAAGATAATGTACTATTTCGCCTGAAGTTTCATAGAATACGTTCTCCAAATACCAAATCAAACTAACTGCTTCATCATAAGGATTTGGCTTTTCGTTTTGTATAAATGGTGTTTTTCCTAATTGAGCAAGTAATTTCTTTATTTTAAGCAAATCATTTGAGCGAATTGCCGCCGTTAAATCATTAATAATACCCAATACTGGTCCTGGGTAAAACTGTGTTGGATGTGCAGTTAATACTGTACGAACATTAAAATCTTCTAAAAACTCTACTAAATCATCTTCTTTTTCTTTTGCATCTGATTTTTCCTTGATATCACGAAGCGATCCTCTTCCTTCCATATTGTTAACGGTAGGAAATGCAGCGTCCTCTATAGCATCAAACAATACAATTTGGCGCTCAATATATTGAATAAATCGAAACATCAAATCGATTTTATCTGTCTCTGAAGCATCATTTAGATACTTTCCTGAGAAAAAATTCACTATTTCTTTAGGCGTTTCTTGTTTTTTAAAGCCTGTTTCGCAAACTTCGGTAAATAAAGGAAGTAAAACCCCGGTATTATCAATAGAGTCAAATGGTAAAGTAATAAAGACACTATTGTAAATATGGTATTTAGAAAGAACGTCTTGGTTAAAACGTTCTATTTTTGGAAGCGTATACATAATGTGTTATAGTTGGTTGGTGTTAATAGTTAATTTTACATAAAAAAACCCCAAGAAAAACTTGAGGTTATATTCAATATAGCATTCAAGATCAATTACATATTTTTAAAAATAGTATGCATCAAACGCTTCTTATCATTAATATTTTCTTCTAACGAAATCATAGTTTCTGTTCTGTAAACTCCTTCGATATCATCAATCATAAAGATAACTTCTTTAGCATGTTTAGTATCTTTTGCTTCAATTTTACAGAAAATATTGAATTTTCCTGTAGTTACAGATGCAACAGTCACAAAAGGAATTTGATTAATACGCTCTAAAACAAATTTTGTTTGCGATGTATTATTTAGAAAAACACCTACATAAGCTATAAATGAATATCCTAATTTATCATAATCCAATGCTAATGAAGATCCCATTATTATTCCGGCATCTTCATTAGCATTGGATTATGATAAATTAGGATATTCATTTATAGCTTATGTAGTGCCTTTTTCTAAATAATACATCGCAAACAAAATTTGTTTTAGAGCGTATTAATCAATACTTTTGTGACTGTTGCATCTGTAACTACAGGAAAATTCAATATTTTCTGTAAAATTAGAGCAAAAGATACTAAACATGCTAAAGAAGTTATCTTTATGATTGATGATATCGAAGGAGTTTACAGAACAGAAACTATGATTTCGTTAGAAGAAAGTATTAATGATAAGAAGCGTTTGATGCATCTATTTTTAAAAATATGTAATTGATCTTGAATGCTATATTGAATATAACCTCAAGTTTTTCTTGGGGTTTTTTTATGTAAAATTAACTATTAACACCAACCAACTATAACACATTATGTATACGCTTGCCAAGATCAATTACATATTTTAGGT